>MVQR01000117.1 GCA_002067815.1 Syntrophus sp. PtaB.Bin001
CAGCCTGATGCCGTAAGGGAATCCTCTACGGTCCATTTCCCTGACCGTTTTCATTATATTTTCATGAGTGCCTTGACCAGATGACAGCGGCCGCTGCCGGTCGTGGACCTTGCTACTGCCGTCGAGGGAAAGGCTGATGCTGGTGAGATTGTCAAGAATCCAGTCCCTCTCGTCATCAGTCCAGTAACCATTGGTCGCAACGGTGAGCTCGCAGCGAAGGTCCTTGCTTTTTGCATAGTCGACCAGTTTTTTGAAGGTTTCTTTTTCAAGGGTGGGCTCGCCGCCGCCGTGAAAGCCGACGGTGAAACGGTTTTCACCGATTTCAGAAGCATTACGGCAGACCTGGTCTATTGCCGCGCATCCGATTTCAAAGGGCAGAGTTTTTACCCTGTTTTCACCGCCTGAGGCGTAGCAGTAGATACATCTGAAGTTGCAGGCGGTGGTCGTGAAAAGAACGGCAATGGTGGGCTTAAAGGGTGCGTCACCTGTCAGCCTCCCGGGTGGAGGAGGATCGGGCAAAAGGAACCCGATTTTTTCCAGAAAACCGTAGGCCTCTTCATGCCTCGCTGTTCCATCGGTTAAACTGCCGTTTACCAGCGACGAAACAAAATTGACCATTGCCCGGTTTGCCACAAAAGCCAGGGGCTTAAGCGGCCGGTACACGATGAACTTGTCTTGGAAAGGGATGGTGTAGATATAAGAGTCGTTTATTTCCGGTGCCGACGATTTGAAGTTCATGAGCGATACATTTTAAATCCCGATTATAAGCCTGTTATATATTAGAAAACTAGAAATATGAGAGGTGGTCCGGGTTATCAGGACAGAGACAGTGATTTATCAGCAGGAACCTGCATCAGGTCTCAGTCCAAGCCGCTGTCTGCCTCTGTGCTGAAATTGGGCTTTAACACAGCCAGGGCTTTCCTGTCAAAGTTCTGGTAAATTATATTAGTGAAGGTGATGATTGATCATACTCACCCCGGATTATGCCTAAATATATTGACAAGAAGAAAGTATGGTGTATTTTACGTTCGAATAACGTATGAATTGGACAATAGATGAACATTCGTCAAAATATTAAAAGATTAACTGGTAAAAAGCAGGGGATAAAGCAAATGGGGCGATCCATTGTTTTGAGGATCTTTATGCACTGATTTCTGATATATATCAAATTCCTTAAAGCCATGGGTTAGCCCCATGGCTTTTTTTTGTCACGAAAAGATATGCTTTAGAAAAACTGATACTCATTCAGCTCAAATGGAAAGGAGAACATATATGCAAACACAATCATGGATGGGATGCCATGTGCCACTAATAACCCCATTTAAAGATGATTTTTCAATTGATGAGACAGGACTGCGCAAGCTGGTCAATTATTACATTGAGGATGTTAAGTGTGACGGCCTAGTCCCCTGTGGGACAACAGGAGAATCGCCAACACTTGATAAAAACGAACACCACAGGGTTATCCAGATTGTAGTTGATGAAACGGCCGGCCGGGTCCCTGTGATGGCAGGAACAGGCTCCAATAGCACAAAAGAAGCGATCGAGATGACAAAGCGTGCGGAAGATGCCGGAGCGTTGGCGAGTCTGCAAGTGTGTCCATACTACAACAGACCAACACAGGATGGTTTGTTCAAGCATTTTGAAACTATTGCCAAATCAACAAATTTACCCATCTTCATCTATAACATTCCTTCACGAACGGGGCGGCTCATCGAGGCAAAGACAATGATTTCACTCGCTCAAATTGACAATGTCATTGGAATGAAGGATGCCTGCGGGGATCTGATGATTACCATGGAAATAATCCGTGCGACGCGCGAAAACAAGAAAAAATTCTATGTCTTATGCGGAGAAGATGCCCTAACATATCCCATGATGGCTTTGGGTGGCGACGGCGGGATCTTAGCAGTGTCGCACATTATCGGAAAAGAATATCGCGAGATGATACATCTATTCCTTAAGGGAAAGATTGATGAAGCACAACAAATTCATTACCAAATGCTTCCGGTGGTTAAAGCCCTATTTATTGAAAACAATCCTGTTCCCGTAAAGGAAGCTTTGGCCATGATCGGATTACCTTCAGGAAAACTACGTTTGCCTCTGGTTCCTCTCCGACCAGAAAATCGTGAAGCATTACGTAAAATTCTGATTCAATATAATATTGTGAACTGATAGCTGAGCCAGGCATTTAATTAAATTAGCACGAGACAGTCACCTTATTTAGAGGTGGCTGTCTCGTCGAAAATAAAACAACAGGTTTCTTAAAAGTCGTCATTTCCGACAAAGGGACTCTGAAGCGCCGCCCCGTCCCGAAGGCGCTTTAGCTGAGGGCGGCGCTGGCGGGAGAAGCGGCGATTCACCGGTTGGGGCTCTCGTACTCCATTTTAGTCTTCGAACAGCGCCGGGTATTTGCCGGAACGAACGACTTTCTCGCTCTTATTGCGGTCATGGCCGTCGAGTTGCAAAAAAGCGGCATCAATATTTTTTACCTTTCTTATCCGCCTTCCGTATCGTGAGAAAAATCACGAATTTTGCAGGTGCAACCTCCTTAGGATGCCTCATCCGACAATTCGTCAAGGAAATTCATCTCTTGTTTCCTGATCATGAAGATACCTTTGCCACAATGTCGGAGTTGATTCTGCTGATAAAGTTCATTCCCAAAGGAGGCGCAAATGACCGATCTAAGCGGGACAAGCATCGATCCCATCGAGGAGATTCCTGCCTTACGACAGAGAATCAAGGTTCTGGAGCAATTCGAAAAAGAGCTCAAGCAAGTGAAGGAGGAGTTGCAATGGAAGACGGCCTTGCTTGACGCACAGCTTGACGCCTCTGCCGACGGCATGCTGGCGGTCAGCGCGGATAGAAAGAAGATCATTGCCAATCAGCGGTTCATCGAATTGTCCCGTATTCCTCAGTCCGTTCTGGACGATGAGAACAACACGACCATGTTGAATTATGTCGCAGGTTTGGTCAAAAATACCGAAGAATTTTATAAAAGCATCCTGAACATCTTCGATAGTCCGCTTCTTGTCATTCACGATGAGGTTGAATTCAAAAACGGGACGGTGCTGGAACGATACTCCGCTCCGATTCTGGGCAAGGATGGGACGTATCATGGCAGGCTCGCGACATTCCGCGACATAACCGAGCAAAAGCAGGCCAAGGAGGCGTTGATTGCCAAAAATCAACAGTTAATGGATATCGTCGAGTTCCTGCCGGACGCAACTATCGTTATTGATAGTAACGACAGAATTATAGCATGGAATCGCGCCCAGGAAGAGATGACCGGAATCAAAAAGGAGGCAATGATCGGGAAGGACAGCCATGAGGCTACAATTGCCTTCTATGGTGAAAAAAGACGGCATCTGCTTGATCTTCTCAATGCCGATGATGAAGAGTTGAAATCCAAATATCAGAATGTCCACAGGAAGGGGAACACTCTGTATGCGGAAACCTTCACACCTTTCCTGAATGAGGGCAAAGGGGCCCATGTCCTGGCCACGGCGGCTTTGCTCTTCGATGCTCAGGGAAATCGCACCGGGTCCATAGAATCCATCCGGGACATTTCGGAACGGATTAAACTGGAAGAGAGATTGAGCCGCGCCGAAAAGATGGAGGGACTGGGAAGACTGGCGGGTGGCGTGGCCCATGATCTCAACAATGTACTGGGAATTCTGGTCGGCTACTCGGAAATGCTTGTGGACATGACTCCGGAAAACAGCCCGATGAAAAAGTACGCCAACAACATTCTGCGCGCCGGAATCAGGGGCGCTGCCATCATCCAGGACCTTTTGACCTTGGCACGGAGAGGCGTGCCGGTTTCGGAAGTGGTCAATCTCAACAAGGTGGTTGCCGATTACTTAAAGACACCGGAGTTTGAAAAACTGAAGTTTTATCACCCCGATGTGAAGATCGTTGCCGATCTCGATCCGGGTCTGTTAAACATCAAAGGCTCCTCCATCCATTTGGAGAAAACGGTAATGAACCTCGTTTCCAATGCAGCTGAAGCTATCGCCGGTTTCGGAGAAGTTAGAATATCTACGGGGAACAAATACTTAGACCTCCCCATAGAAGGATACGACGCCATGCAGGAAGGAGATTATGCAGTCCTCTCAATATCCGACACGGGCGGTGGAATCTCTGAGGATGACCTAGGCAAGATTTTTGAGCCCTTCTACACGAAGAAAGTCATGGGGCGCAGCGGTACGGGTCTTGGATTAACTGTTGTCTGGGGAACCGTGAAGGATCATAAGGGATACATTGACGTTAGGAGCAAGGCTGGAGAGGGAACTACATTTAACCTTTATTTCCCCGTAACAAGAGTTCAAGAGATGGAAGACGAGAAAGAACCCGTACAGCTTGAATCCTACCTCGGCCGGGGAGAATCGATTCTTGTAATCGATGATGTGCCCGCACAAAGAGAACTGGCACTGAGCATATTGAACAGGCTGGGTTATCACGCTGACGCCGTGCCGGGTGGTGAAGCGGCATTAGTTTATTTACAGTCGAATAAAGTCGATCTTCTTGTCCTGGATATGATCATGAATCCAGGCATTGACGGACTGGAAACTTACCGGCGGGTTCTGGAGATCAACCCGGCGCAGAAGGCGATCATTGTCAGCGGATTTTCCCAGACGGGAAGAGTAAAAAAGGCTCAGGAACTGGGAGCCGGCGCTTACGTCCGGAAACCCTATATCGCGGAATCTCTAGGACTGGCGGTCAGAAATGAACTGGACCGATAAAATCGGGATGCCGGCAGGCGGAAAGATTGCATCTGATCACACCAGATTGTATTCATAAATTTTCCAGCGTTCGATTTTTTCAAAAGCATCTTCTGCAGCCTTTAAAAGTGTCTTAAGCCCTGCCGGTTTCGTGAAAAAATCATCAAAACCCGCGGCCCGGCATTCCAACAGACCGAAAAAGTTGCTGTATCCGGTAAGGGCGCTGATGACTGCAATTTGATTCTCTTCTCTGATCCGCCTGCAAAGATCGATGCCGCTCATCCCCGGAAGTTTGAGGTCGAGAAACATGACCATGATGCTTTCCTTCGCGAGAATCTCCAAGGCCGATTCCGCGCTTTCCGCAGTAGTCACTGAATAACCGTGCAGTTTGAATGCCTCTTCGAGCATATTAAGAATCTGAACCTCATCATCCACAAGCAGAATCTTTTTCTCGTCCATGATATTTTTTTACCTTCCTTCACCTATATTTACTGTTCCCCTTGTCCTCTTCCGTGCATATCTATAATATTTCCTATCCCAATGTAATTTTTAACAGAATAGTCATTGATGGTCATTAGTTTCTGGGTAATTTTTCCCATTCGTTCCGTTTGCTCTTTAATCGTCTGTAATTTTTTGCGGCAGTCAGAATCTGCAGAAGCGCAAGGCATAAGGAGCTCGGCATAGCCGGAAAGGGTCTGCATTGGCTGGTTGAATTCATGGCAAATCGTTCCAGCCATTTCCAGGATGTTCTGCAGTTTGATCCGCTGGAGTCGTTCTTCCTCTGCACGCTTCTGATCAGTGATGTCCTGCAACAGCACCAATATATGATCCTCTTCCTGAAATTTAATCCGTTCCGCTGAAAAGAGGCAATGGCGGATATCCCCGCCTTTTGTTCTCAACGTAAGATCTAAATTCCGCGCCCGACCTTGTTCTTTCATGATTTCCCGTATAAAGTCATTCTGTCTCTGATCGACCCATAAATTCAGATCCCAAGCTGTTTTTCCTATAACTTCCTGATGAGTATAACCCAAATGCCTCACATGGCTGTCGTTAATATCGAGAATTTCTCCGGTTACCCTGCTGATGGCCATCATGGTGGGATTGCTTTGAAAAGCCTTCAGGAACTTTTCTTCGCTGGCCCGCAGGGCCTCCTCCGCATTCTTTCGTTCCGTGATGTCCTGTAAAAGCGCGAGGGTATGTTTCACGTTCTGCAATTCAATAAATTCAGCCGAAAAAAGACAATGAATAACATCCCCATCCTTTGTTTTCATCGGGACATCGAGATTTCTGACAAAACCTTCTTCGTTCAACGCTTTGATCAGAAAGTCGTGCTGATCCGGATGCAGGTAAACTTGAAGGTCCCTTGATGTTCTTCCCAGCACTTCCCGGCGTGTAAACCCAAACTTTGTCAGAAAACTATCGTTCACCTCGACAATTCGCCCTTCATCGAGCGTGGTGATGGCCATCATGGTTGCATTGTTGTGAAAAGCCTTCAGGAACTTTTCTTCGCTGGCCCGCAAGGTCTCTTCCGCATTTTTTCGTTCCGTGATGTCCGTTATTGCCGCGACAATGCCACCCACGGAACCATCGGCTTTTCGAAAAAGGGCTTTATTGATGATGACATGAAGTGCGCTTCCATCTTCAGGACGAATCGTCGCTTCATAGGCTACGCGATTGCCCTTCCGAATCAAATCCTCATCCACTCTATGATGAATCTTTACTTGATCCACCTTCTTCAGATCCTGCACAGACATCCCTAGAATTTTATCCCGAGAAACTTCGAAGTATTCCTCGAAGGCCTCGTTACAGCCCAGGAACTTGCCGTCATTATCCTTATAAAAGACGGGATTGGGAATGTTATCGATCAAAGTCTGGAGAAATCGGACCTGTTCTTCCAACTGCTTTTCCAGACGCTGCTGTTCGGCAATGCGATCCTTAAGAATTTGGTTAAGTAGCCGATTTTCTTTCGCCACTTGTGCGGCATATGACAGTTCCTGCCCCAGTATGAGGATAGCGATGGACTCGTTGTTATGATGGCTCACATGGTCGTCGGTGATTCCCTGTTCACCGGCGGAGTAAAATCCCACCACCGGCACAGCAGGAATCATCTCGGTGATGGCTTTTATCTCTTTGTCAAAATCTCCTTTCAGCAGATGCATTCGTAGAAAACACGAACAGACAATGATTACGGCGGGATCGGCAATTCCGGACTGTGACATCGCCCGAAGCAGAGTATCTTTTCCCGCAGCGACCAACTCGTCCTCAAAGGTTTCCATGACGAAG
>MVQR01000118.1 GCA_002067815.1 Syntrophus sp. PtaB.Bin001
GACGGCCTTTACGTCGACATACCTTCAGCTTTTTGACCAGATCTGGAGTGACCCGACAAAACTTGAAGATGTGACCACCGCAATCTGTGATCATATCGAGTCGGTCTATCAGGAAAATTCGCCAGAGCGCATCTACTTCCTGATGCTCTACAACATCTTCAGTGATTTCCTCGACGATATCGACGAAGACGTCCTTCCCAACGACCGCACGGGTTATCAGGACACGCTGGTCTGGAACAAGCTTTTCAATTTTCAGCGTGATGCCGCCATAGGCATTATCAACAAGCTGGAAACCTACAACGGCTGCATCCTGGCCGACAGCGTGGGGCTTGGTAAAACATTCACGGCTCTGGCCGTTGTGAAATATTACGAACTGCGCAACCGTTCGGTACTTGTTCTGTGTCCCAAGAAACTCGCGGACAACTGGTTGAATTACAACAGCAACCTGACGACCAACATATTCTCCCGAGATCGGTTTAATTATGACGTTCTATGCCACACTGACCTGTCCCGCACCTCGGGAGAGTCGTTCGGCATTC
Organism: Syntrophus sp. PtaB.Bin001; assembly: GCA_002067815.1. GTDB lineage: Bacteria > Desulfobacterota > Syntrophia > Syntrophales > Syntrophaceae > Syntrophus. The sequence continues at coordinate 540 of MVQR01000118.1, forward strand.
CTCTGAACCGTGTTAACTGGGGCAATTATGATCTGGTCGTGATCGATGAATCGCATAATTTCCGCAACAACGATGCCGTTAAAGACCGGGAAACCCGCTATCAGAAGCTGATGAACCAGGTCGTCCGCCAGGGCGTTAAAACCAAAGTTCTGATGCTGTCCGCCACCCCTGTCAACAACCGCTTCAATGATCTGCGCAACCAACTCGCGCTGGCTTACGAGGGCGACTCTGAAAATCTCAGCAAGAAGCTTCGCACGGGCAGATCGGTGGAAGAAATCTTCCGTAATGCCCAAGCGGTCTTCAACCAGTGGTCAAAACTGGCACCCGAGGATCGCACGGCGAGAGCTATTCTGGATGCCCTTGATTTTGACTTCTTTGAACTGCTTGACAGCGTCACTATTGCCCGTTCGCGCAAGCACATCCAGACCTTCTACGACACCAGTGACATAGGTCAGTTTCCCGAGCGCCGCAAACCGCTGTCATTCCATTCGCCACTGACCGGGCGCACGGATGTCATGAGCTTTAACGAGATCTTTGAACAGCTCTCGCTGCTCAAGCTCGCCGTCTATGCCCCGATTAGCTACATACTGCCCAGTCGGCTCAAAAAATATGAAGACCTGTACGACACGCAGGTGGAAGGTGGCAAAGGGAAGTTGAAGCAGGCAGACCGCGAGCGAAGCCTGCAGGCATTGATGACGACCAATCTGCTCAAGCGTCTGGAAAGCTCGGTTGAGGCTTTTCGGCTCACCCTGAAAAGCCTGCACGAAAACCACACCCGGACCCTGAGCAAAATCGATTCATTCAGGGTCGCAGGCGATGCTGGCAGTGTCTCTGACTGGACCGATAGCCTGGCAAACCTCGAAGCCGAAGAGGACGATATCCCGGTTCCGGATGACGCCGAGATCGGCGGCAAGGTGAAGATAAACCTTGCCGACATGGATCTTCCATCGTGGGAGCATGACCTGAAGGTTGATCTGGAAGTGATTAACGCCTTGCTGGAGTCCATGGCAAAAGTCACTCCCGAGGACGACGCCAAGCTGCAACACCTGAAAGCCCTGATTCTCAGCAAGATTGAAAACCCTATCAATGACGGCAATAGAAAAGTCCTTGTTTTCACTGCCTTCGCCGATACGGCGAATTATCTCTACAACAACCTGGCGGACACCCTACTGACAACACAGAGGCTGCACACCGGAAAAGTAACCGGCAAGGATGCGCCGAAATCAACCCTCAGAAAGAACTATGATTTCCAGTCGCTGCTGACACTTTTTTCTCCTCGCGCCAAGGAAAAGGCGCAGGTGCTGCCCAATGAACCAGCTGAACTGGACCTGCTGATTGGCACCGACTGTATCTCCGAAGGGCAGAACCTTCAGGACTGCGATTACCTGGTCAACTATGACATCCACTGGAATCCGGTCCGCATCATTCAGCGGTTCGGCCGGATCGACCGCATCGGTTCCATCAACAAGACCATCCAGCTGGTGAACTACTGGCCCGATATTTCCCTGGATGAATACATCAACCTGAAGGAACGGGTCGAAAACCGGATGATCATTGCCGACGTGACGGCTACCGGCGACGATAACGTCCTTACGGCAAAAAGCAGCGAGATATCGTATCGGAAAGAGCAACTCCGGCGGCTGCAGGAAGAAGTGATCGAACTGGAAGATCTGAAGACCGGAGTATCCATCACCGATCTCGGCCTGAACGACTTCCGCATGGACCTGCTGAACTACGTCAAAACCAATGGCGATCTTGCCAACGTGCCCAATGGCATGCACGCGGTTGTCCCAGCCCGGCCCGCAATGGGATTGCACCCCGGTGTCATCTTTGCCCTGCGCAACCGCAACCATTCGGTCAACATCAATCAGCAGAACCGGCTGCATCCCTACTACCTGATCTATATCTCTGGCGACGGCCAGGTCATCGCCAACCACACCGAGGTCAAACCACTGCTCGACCTGGTGCGATCCAGCTGCAAGGGACAACCGGAACCCATTCAGGCGGTCTGCCGCCTGTTCAATCAGCAGACCGACGAAGGCCGGAACATGAAGGCTTGTTCCGACCTGCTGAGTACCGCCATTCGTTCGATGATCGACGTCAAGGAGGAAAAGGATCTGGACAGCCTGTTCTCCGGCGGCAAGACCACGGCGCTGGTAAACACCATCGCCGGGCTCGATGATTTCGAGCTCGTCGCCTTTCTCGTGGTGCAGGAGGAAGGATGACAGCCGTGCTCTTCGACTATCCAAAGAACACCGCCTTCGGACGCGTGCTGCCCAAGAACAAAATTTACGAGCACGGAAGCCCCAGTGTTGCCGTCAGACAGTTGTTTGTCCGGCAGGTGGAACAGATCGCCTGGCAGCACAAGCTTGCCCCGGAGACAGTCAACCTGAAGGCATCAAAGGCCGTGCCTGAAATCCAGATCTTCAGTATTACGCTCAAAGGGGACGAACTTAAACCCGAGGTGCTGCGCTGCATTGACCTGGCCATTCCTTTCCCGATCATTTTTGAGCTCCAGTTCGACGGGAAAGTAAAACCTGTCGCCGCCTTTAAGCGGCCGAGTGAAGCGGATGCCAGCAAGTGGGTCATCAGCGAATATTTCGATAGCGACTGGACAGCCAGCGATACGCCACGCAAGCCCCTGCCAATGGTTTTCGACCTCGAAGCGCTCTACGGCCATTTGCTGTTGCCCCTGATGCCACACCCGGCACGGCGGGGCGAAGACCTGCAAACGCGGGTGGAACGAATGGAGCTCATTCGCCTCAAGCACCGGGAGCTGGAGCGTTGCGAAACCCGGCTTCGCAAAGAAAAACAATTTAACCGCAAGGTTGCGATCAACGCCGAGCTGCGTGACCTGAAACAAGAACTTGAAAATCTGACCCATCCGCTGCCTGCCAGCGGGACGGCAGCCACACCCTAAAGGACGGACATGATGGAAAAGATGAAAATGCACTCCCCGAATTTTACCCAGGAAAACATCGCCCGCATTCGCGAGCTGTTTCCCAGCTGCGTGACCGAGGTCCAGGGCGAAGACGGTAAGCCGAGGCTAGCGGTCGATTTCGACCAGCTGCGGCAGGAGCTATCCGAGTCCATCGTGGAAGGCCCGCAGGAGCGCTACCACCTCAACTGGCCAGGCAAACGGGAAGCCCTGCTCACCGCTAATGCGCCCATCGCCAGGACCCTGCGCCCCTGTCGGGAAGAGAGTGTGGATTTCGATACCACGAAGAACCTGTTTATCGAGGGCGACAACCTGGAGGCCTTGAAACTGCTCCAGGAGACCTACCTCGGTAAGGTCAAGATGATCTACATTGACCCACCGTACAATACGGGTAAAGATTTTATTTATAGAGACAACTTCGCTTCGAGTCAGACAACACATGAGATATCTTCGGGTGAGAGGACCGAAGAAGGAACACGACTTGTAGCCAACCCAGAGGGTAATGGTCGCTTTCATTCTAACTGGCTTACCATGATCGCATCGCGTCTTCGCCTCTCTAAAAATCTGCTTACCCAGGATGGTGCAATTTTTGTGTCTTGTGATGAAGGAGAGCACCCTCGTCTTCGCTTACTTATGGATGAAATATTTGGACAAGCCAACTTTGTGTCCGATATGGTATGGGCGGCCGGACGCAAGAACGATTCACGGCTGATATCCGTCTCGCACGAATACATCGTCTGCTATGCCTCAAATATACAGCACCTAAGAGAGAATCAGGTCACTTGGCGTCAACGAAAAAAGGGGCTTGATGAGATCTATGCGCAGTATGAGCGTCTCAAACGCCAACATGGTCAAGACTACAAAGCAATGACCGAGGGAATGAAGGAATGGTATCGGTCACTCGCCGATGGTCACCCGTCCAAGTCGCATAAACATTACGCACACGTGGATGCACGTGGAATCTATTTTCCGGATAATATTTCATGGCCAGGTGGGGGTGGACCTAAGTATGAAGTGCTACATCCAGTCACTAAAAAGCCTGTAAAGGTTCCATCCCGGGGTTGGATGACTAGTGATCCCAAGCGCATGCAGGAATGGATAGCTGATAACCGCGTGCATTTTGGCGACGATGAAAATGCCGTCCCTTGCATCAAGTCTTATCTGAAAAATAAAGAGCAGCAGACGCCTTATAGCGTCTTCTATCAAGATGGACGTGCAGCCTCAAAACGCCTGCGCACTCTGATGGATGGTGACCTATTCGATTTCCCGAAAGACGAGTTGGTGCTTCAGGAAGTAGTCGAGATGCTTACTGAGGGCGACGACATCGTTGTCGACTTTTTTGCAGGGTCATCAACGACGGCCCATTCGGTTATGCTGCAAAATGCCGCTGACGGTGGAAACCGTAGGTTTGTGATGGTGCAGCTTGATGAAAAAACAAACAAGGAATCGGCGGCGTTTCAGGCTGGATTCAAAACTATTCCAGAGGTCAGCCGTGAGCGTATCCGCCGTGCTGGCAAGAGGATTCTTGAAGGCGAATGTCATGAAGGCTGGAACAAAGATATCGGCTTTCGTATGCTAAAGGTCGATTCATCTAATATGGCTGATGTCTACTACACGCCGGACGCTATCGAGCAAGTTCAGCTAAAAATTTTCACCGACAACATCAAGTCGGATCGTAAGCCCGAAGACCTGCTCTTTCAAGTATTGCTGGATTGGGGCGTAGATCTTTCACTGCCCTTACGAAAAGAGACCATCCAGGGCAAGGCCGTCTTCTTTGTCAATCAGCCGCCCTACGATCTTGTCGCCTGCTTCGATACCGGCGTGAATGAGGACCTGGTCAAGGAGTTGGCCAAGTTTGAGCCGCTGCGGGTTGTGTTCCGCGACACCGGTTTTGTCTCCGATGCCGTCAAGATCAACGTGGAGCAGATCTTCAAACAGATGTCGCCTCATACGGAGGTGCGCTCGATATGAACCGCGAAACACGCGAAAAGCGCAAAAAGGATAATCCGGACCTTCCCACAGACTATGCGGGGCTGCTGGCTTTGGTCAAGGAGCGGGTGCGGTCGGCGCAGTATGCCGCACTGAAGGCGGTCAACACCGAGCTGGTTGGGCTTTACTGGGACATCGGGCGGATGATCGTGGAGCGGCAGGATGCTGAAGGCTGGGGCAAGGCGGTGGTGGAAAATCTGGCTGCGGATCTGCGGGCGGAATTTCCCGGCGTGGGCGGTTTCTCGGCCTCCAACTTGTGGCGAATGAAGGGTTTTTTTGAAACCTATCAAGGGGTTGAAAAACTCGCACCGCTGGTGCGAGAAATCGGTTGGAGCCATAACATCGTCATCATGGAGCGCTGTTCCGATCCGCTGGAACGAGAATTCTACATCCGCATGACCGGCAAGTTCGGCTGGTCAAAAAATGTGCTGGTTCACCAGATCGAAAATCAGAGCTACGAGAAGTCTCTGCTCGGCCAGACCAATTTCGATCAGGCATTGACACCGGAACTCCGCGCTCAGGCCAAACTGGCGGTAAAGGACGAATATACCTTCGATTTTCTGGAGCTGGGCGAGGAACACAGCGAACGGGAACTGGAACGGGCGCTGATCGCCCGGATCGAAGACTTCCTGCGGGCCATGGGCGGCATGTTTGCCTTCATGGGCAGCCAGTATCGGCTGGAGGTGGACGGCAGGGAATTTTTCATCGACCTGCTGCTGTTTCACCGTCGCCTGCGGTGCCTGGTAGCCATTGAACTCAAGGTCGGCGAGTTTCTGCCGGAGTTCGTCGGCAAGATGCAGTTTTACCTGGCTGCGCTGGATCGCCAGGTGCGGCAGGAAGACGAGAACCCAACCATCGGTATCATTCTCTGCAAGGAAAAGAGCCGTACCATCGTTGAGTACGCCTTGCACGACGCCCGCAAGCCCATTGGCGTCGCAACGTATGAAATCACCAAGACCCTGCCCAAGGCATTGAAAGGCCAGTTACCCTCGCCCAAGGAGATTGCCGCACTGCTGGAGGGTATCAAATCATGAAACTGAAATTCAAGGTCCAGCCCTACCAGACCGACGCGGTGGAATCAGTGGTCGACTGCTTTGCCGGGCAGGTGAATACCTCGGGCATTGCCTACCGGATTGACCCGGGCGTGAACAAAAAGCTGCTGGCACAGGGACCGACTCTGCCGGGCATGGATATTGAGCAGACCGGCTTCAAGAACGCCGATCTCCAGCTGACCGATGCCCAGCTGCTGACCAATATCCATGCCGTGCAACGGCGGCAGAATCTGCCCTTGTCGGACAAGCTGGTGTCCAGCGCCGGATGCAAGGTCAACCTTGACGTGGAGATGGAAACCGGGACCGGCAAGACCTACTGCTACGTCAAAACCTTCTTCGAGATGAACAAGCGATACGGCTGGACCAAGTTCATCGTGGTGGTGCCCAGCATTGCCATCCGTGAGGGCGTGCTCAAGTCACTGGAGATT
>MVQR01000119.1 GCA_002067815.1 Syntrophus sp. PtaB.Bin001
GCCTGACGCCCTTTCAGCACGGCTGCCGCCGCCCGCAGATCTTCTATTCTGCCGTTGGTGCATGAGCCGATGACGACCTGATCGAGAGGAACATCGCCCACCTGGCTGATCCCCCGCGTATTGGAGGGCAGATGGGGAAAGGCCACCTGAGGTTCGATTTTGCTGACGTCGATCTCCATGACCTGGGCATAGGCGGCATCGGGGTCGGAGTCGTAAAAGGCATAGGGCCGCCGGGCACGGGGTTTCACGTAGGCCTCGGTTACATCATCGGGAATAAAGATGCCGTTCTTGCCTCCCGCTTCAATGGCCATGTTGGCAATGGAAAACCGATCCGCCATGGTCAGAGAGCTGATTGTGTCTCCCGTAAATTCCATGGCTTTGTAAAGAGCGCCGTCGACACCGATCCGGCCGATAATATAGAGGATCAGGTCCTTACCCGAAACCCAGGTATTGAGCTTGCCGGAGAGAACAAATTTGATCGTTTCGGGAACCTTGAACCAGACTTCGCCGGTCAGCATGGCCGCTGCCAGATCCGTGCTGCCCACACCGGTGGCAAATGCCCCCAACGCCCCGTAGGTGCAGGTGTGGCTGTCCGCGCCGATCACAAGGTCTCCCGGCAGGACAATGCCCTTTTCCGGCAGCAGGGCGTGCTCCACGCCGACTTCCCCGACCTCGTAATAGTGGGTGATCTCCTGCTCCCGGGCAAAGTCGCGCATGATCTTGCATTGGGCGGCGGAGCTGATGTCCTTGTTGGGGGTGAAATGGTCCGGGATAAGGACCACCTTGTCCCGGTCAAAGACTTTCTTCCCTCCAGCCTTGCGGAATTCGTCGATGGCCAGAGGGGCCGTGACATCGTTTCCCAGGGCGATATCCACCTTTGCATTGATCAGCATTCCGGGACGGACTTCGTCCAGATCGGTATGCCGGCAAAGGATCTTTTCCGTAATGGTCATTCCCATGATTTTTCTCTCCCGTTGAAGGATTTCGATTTCAATGCCGGATCAAAGATGATGCGGGAAGCTGCTAAGAAAGCAACGCAGTAGAGCCTTGATATAGGGATTGAAATAAGTCCTTTCTGATATCGCAAAATTAATATTTATTCAAGTATCACGATTGTTTCTATTCATATTCCGCCTTGATCTTGTTGGCGTCCCGTTTGAGGAACTCCAGACGGTTGAGGGCATTGATGTAGGCCCTGGCCGAGGCCACGATGACATCGAGGTCAGCGCCATGTCCCACGACGGAACGGCCGTTGAACCTGAGCTGCACGGTCACTTCGCCCTGAGCGTCAGTCCCGCCGGAAATGGCATTGACGGCATATCGGAGGAGGTCGTAATTGGTCCGGGTGATCTTCCGGATTGCATCAAAGGTGGCATCCACTGCGCCGACGCCGAAGCCGGCATCACGGACGATCTCCTTATCAACCTCCATTTGCATCGTAGCCGTGGGGATAGCGATATTGCCGCTGACGACATTGAGGTAAATTAGCTTATATTTTTCCTCCTCGCGGTAAAGTTCTTCGTAGATAATGGCTTCCAGGTCTTCGTCAAAAATGTTCTTTTTGGCGTCGGCCAGTTCCTTGAACCGGACGAAGACCCTGTTCAGTTCCGGATCGGTAAGGTTGAAGCCCATTTTTTTCAAATGTTCCTGAACGGCATGACGCCCGGAATGTTTTCCGAGAACCATATGTGTGTCGGAGATGCCGACCGATTGCGGCGTCATGATCTCGTAAGTGATCTTTTCCTTGATCAGACCGTCCTGATGAATGCCGGACTCATGGGCAAAGGCGTTCGCCCCGACGATGGCCTTGTTCGGCTGCACTGGAATGCCCGTAATCTGAGTCAGCAGCCGGGAGGACTGGTAGATATTTTCCGTCTTGATGCCCGTCGAGTAACCGAAGAGGTCTTTGCGCGTCCTGAGGGCCATGACCGCTTCTTCCATGGCCGTATTGCCCGCCCGCTCGCCAATGCCGTTGATGGTGCATTCTATCTGCCGGGCCCCGTTAAGTACGGCGGACAGGGAATTCGCTACGGCCAGGCCCAAATCGTTGTGGCAATGTACGGAAATTACCGCCTGGGAAATGTTGGGCACCTTTTCACAGAGATGCGCAATCAACGAGCCGAATTCATGAGGGATGGCGTAGCCCACCGTGTCGGGAATATTGACCGTTGACGCCCCGGCGGCGATTACCGCCTCCACCATTTCGCAGAGATAAACCTTGTCGGTTCGGGTGGCGTCCATGGGAGAAAATTCCACGTTGGTCGTATAGCTCCGGGCCCTTTCCACCGCGGCGATCGCCTCTTTCAGGACCTGTTCCCTCGATTTCCGGAGCTGATATTTCAGATGGATGTCCGAAGACGAAATGAAGGTATGGATACGGGGATTGGCGGCATCCCGAATCGCCTCCCAGGCCCGGTCGATATCCTCGTTGTTCGCTCTGGCCAACCCGGCAATCTGGGCTCCCCGGATTTCCCTGGCTATCTGCTGGACCGAAAGAAAATCGCCTTCGGAAGCGATGGGGAAGCCCGCTTCAATAATATCCACGCCCATTCTTTCCAGCTGCCGCGCGATCCGGAGTTTTTCCGAGGGATTCATGCTGGCGCCGGGAGACTGCTCTCCGTCCCGGAGGGTGGTGTCGAATATGTAGATCCTCTTTTCTGTTGAATCCATAAAGGCTCCTTTCTGACTAAAAAAAAGGCCATGAGCTTGCCGCCCATGGCCTTTAGGTTTTTCTTTTTTTATCGTTTACGGCTGACCTAAAAACAACGGGCGATGGAAGGCAAGGCACAAAAGGGCGAGGCCCAGAAGCAATAGGCTTGTTAACAAGATATCGGCCTTTTTTCCATTAACCACGGGATTTAAGTCCTTTCCGAAAAAAACGTCTATCTCCTTAAAATAAAAAATACATGTTGTCAAGGAGTTAAATTCCTTATTTTTCCGTAACGTAGCTGCTTATCAGGTCTCCAACTTCCTTTGTGCCCCGGCCCATCTTCCCGGCTTCGAGAGAGGGCAGATCTTTGGTGATGGCCTTCTGCACCGATGATTCGATGCAGGCTGCGGCCTGTTCCTCGCCCAGAAAATCCAGCATCATGGCGCCGGCCAGAATGGCGGCCAGGGGGTTGATGACGTTCTTGCCTGTGTATTTGGGAGCGGAGCCGCCGATGGGCTCGAACATGGAGACGCCTTCGGGGTTGATGTTGCCGCCGCTGGCGATGCCCATGCCGCCCTGGATCATGGCTCCCAGATCGGTTATGATGTCGCCGAACATGTTGTCCGTGACGATCACGTCAAACCATTCCGGATTTTTGACCATCCACATACAGGTGGCGTCCACGTGGGCGTAATCCGTCTGGATGTCCGGATATTCCTTGGCCACTTCATAAAATGTCCTTTCCCAGAGATCGAAGGCAAAGGTTAGGACGTTGGTTTTGCCGCACAGGGTCAGCTTCTTGCCTTTATTGCGCTTCCGGGTGACGTCGAAGGCGTAGCGGATGCAGCGCTCCACGCCCTTGCGGGTATTGATGGATTCCTGAATTGCCACTTCATCGGCTGTGCCCTTCTTCAAAACGCCGCCAGCCCCGGCATAGAGTCCTTCCGTGTTTTCCCGGACGACGACGAAATCGATTTCCGCGGGCCCCTTATTCTTGAGAGGAGTATCCACGCCTTCATAGAGTTTCACGGGGCGCAGATTGATGTACTGGTCCAGTTCGAAGCGGGCCTTAAGCAGGATGCCTTTTTCCAAGATGCCCGGTGCAACCTCGGGATGGCCGATTGCGCCGAGGAAAATGGCCTTATGCTGTTTGAGTTCACGGATCACGCTGTCCGGAAGGGTCTCACCCGTCCGTTTGTAGCGTTCTCCACCCAGGTCGTAGTGAGTATATTTCAGGCCGAAACCGAATCGACCGGCTGCGGCATTGAGCACCTTGATGCCTTCTCCGACGACTTCCGGTCCGGTACCGTCACCCGGAATAACGCCGACATGATATTCTGTCCCCATGAAATCCTCCTGCATTTTTTTGTTGCATTCGTTAATAGGCTTACCGCCAGATGTCAAGGAAATTCTCGGTTTATCGATTATTAAACTGCCGTCTGCCCTTTCTGAAGCAGGGTTGAAACCCAAATACGTTCATAAAGCGGAAAATGCCGGATTTCGCCGATTTTATTCCGGAGAATAAATATAGATCGCTCCTTTGTTGAGCTTGCTGTGTGGTGCTTGCACGACGACTAAATTTCCACTGATGGCAACGGAGTATCCGAAATGGTCGCCTTGAGCGCCGTCACTGGCGGTTAGCTTGGTTTCCGTCCAGTTGAGTCCGTCATATTGGTAGACATAGGCCTTTCCCTTGTCGGAAGCGGCATATGGCGCTCCCACGACGACCGTTTTCCCGCTGATGGTTACGGAATATCCGAAACAGTCTCGCTCAGCGCCGTCGCCGGCGGTGATCCTGGTTTCCTCCCAGTTGAGTCCGTTGTATCTATAAATGTAGATAGCGCCCTTTCGGGAATTTCCGTATGGCGCTCCCACGACAATAATATTTCCACTGACGGCGACGGAATGTCCGAACTGTACCATCCCTGTGTCCTTGCCGGAGAGCTTGGTCTCCACCCAGGCAGCGCCGTCATATTGGTATACATAGACCGCCCCCTTGTTGGAATCGGCATACGGCGCTCCGACAACTATCATCTTTGCCCCTGTTGCGACGGCTTGACCGAAATAAGCATTGGGAGTGCCGTCGCTGGCGGTGATCCGAGTTTCATTGTACGCGCCGCAGGTTGGTACTGTGAAAAAGAATAGTGAAGCAAAGATAAATATGCAAATTGGTGTCAATAGTGCCGGAATTCTGTATCGTGCGATTCTTGATTCTTTCATTGGTCGCCTCCTCCTTGTGAATGGCAAAACAAAAGTATTTTCACTCCATGCTTTTTCGTATAGTCTCTTAGTATTAATTCATTTTCAAGAGCTTAATCCATGAGGTGAAGTTGTTGTGAACAATGATACAACCAGGTTTTGGGGAGAAACGACGGCTTTTCTTGCCTTGTTTCTCGATAACGTCGGGGTACTCGTATTTCTCAGCGCAATTCTTGTCTGCACCTTTAACTATCCCACGGATATCATCCTGACCCGCATGATCCCCGGCACTGCTATGGGGATTTTTTTCGGCGATCTTATCTATACCGCTCTGGCATTCCGGCTGGCGAAGAAAACAGGGCGCAGGAATGTCACGGCTATGCCGCTGGGGCTCGATACGCCATCCACCATCGGAATCGCTTACGCCATTCTTGGGCCTGCTTATCTCGCCACCCATGACGCGCAACTCACCTGGCACATCGGTATGGCCACCCTTTTCATGATCGGCATCGTCAAGATTTTTTGTTCCTTCTGCGGCGCCTGGATTCAGCGCGTCATTCCCACTGCCGGACTGCTCGGATCGATAGCCGGGGTCGGCCTTTTATTCCTGGGATTCCTGCCTCTGATCGAGATTTTCAACGAGGTTGTGGTCGGCATGGTGGCCATGGGGTTGATATTTAGCATGCTGGTCGGCAGAATGCAGCTTCCGGGACGCATGCCGGGAGTGCTGGTCGCCGTCATCCTTGGGACGGGCCTTCATTTTGTTCTCGGATACGGCGGATACCTCCCGGAGTTTACGGCGCCCTCCCTGGAGATGAAACTCTGCATCCCGGTTTTTTCCGTTGCCTTCCTCAAAACCCTTCCCCAGAGCATCCAGTATCTGCCTCTTGCCATTCCCTTCGGCATCCTGACGATAATCGGCGGGATCAATAACACCGAAAGCGCCCGTCTGGCAGGCGACGATTACCGTACGAAGGATATTCTTCTCACCGAGGCTTTCACTTCGCTGGTTGCCGCTTTTTTCGGCGGCGTGGCGCAAACCACGCCTTATATCGGCCATCCGGCTTACAAAAAGATGGGTGCGACCTGGTGGTATACGCTTTTGACCGGGATCCTGGTAGGCGTCGGCGCCGTGATCGGTTTAATGTCGCTGTTTGTCGGCCTGATTCCCCGAGCCGTAATCGCACCGATTTTCATCTTTATCGGTTTCGAGATTATCCATCAGGCCTACAAAGAGTCGCCGGATGCCCATTCCCCCGCAGTCAGCCTGAGTTTTCTGCCAGTCATCGCCAGCTTGGTGGTCATCATTCTTAACCAGTTTTTGGGCGCGGCAGCCGTTACCCCGGACAAACTGCCGGTGCGCTTGCAAGTCCTGTATTCATCACTCACTCTGCTCAGCAACGGTTTCATTGTCACCGGACTGCTCTGGGGAAGCATGCTGGCTTTTCTCATCGAGCACAAAGCGCGTCTTGCCGCGCTTTGCGCCATGATCTGTGCCGGACTGACCCTCTTCGGCATTATCCATTCCGTACAGCCCACGGGAGAAATCTACTTCCCCTGGCAGATTCCGTCCCAGGCTCACTACATGCTCGCCCTGGCATATTTCCTGTTTTCCTGCATCCTGATGACGCTGTCTGAAAGAAGGGAATAGGCTTCTGGAGTTTACCGATGATCCAACCGATCCCGGAAATAAATTGATGATCCGGCGCCTCTTTTCGGGCGCCTAGCTTTCTTTCTTGAGCTGGAGCCGGAATAGGGTGGGCCTGGAACTTTTCATAAATATTCCCCTTTCTTTTTTTTTGATATTTGAATAAATACTCAAAAATACGGCACGCAGTTTGTAGACGAGTTTATCGTTCAAACCTGATTGGTGACAATTTTTCCTTAGCAAAATTGAAGTGAAATTTCGTCGGATAATCTTGCTATTTCAGGCAATGTGCTTAAAATTCAGCAGAAAATAAAAATGATCTAAGCGGTTATGTTAGACGAATAAAAACGGAAAAATGAACGGATTTAAATTTGCCAAAGAAATAATCGATAATAAAGTTTGGCCCATTGCCAGGTTTTTAGACTTTCGTCCCCGGTTAATAAGTCC
>MVQR01000120.1 GCA_002067815.1 Syntrophus sp. PtaB.Bin001
AAAGCAACGGCTGTCTTGGTTGCATTTTTTTTCATCATCCTTTTCTCAATTCGACTGTACAGATTTATTTTCATGCAGCAGCCCCCCGCTGCATGAAGGCGTTTTAACTCAACCATGTATCCGGAACCGAAGCCCACGGTACATGACCCCCAATATCTCCCGATGCCATACCACAATCAGTGAAAAATTACAGCAGTGATTGCTAAGATCGGCGAACGGAATGCCGCCTGAATGGCTCAATCACAGTTTTCCTACCGGCGAAGGTGCGGATCTACAAGAAACAACCACCAGAAAGGGCAGCTTCCCTCCGAGACCTCAACCCGGACCTTGAAACTGCGGGCAGGCGGGACGTTCTTTTCCCATTGTCTTTCATAATGGAGTTCAAGAATACCGCTACCCTTGTTCACGGCCTTGAACTGAAAAATCTGATAAACCCTGCCACCAGGAAGATTTTTCGTTGCCTCCTCAAAGCGGGGCACACCTTCCGTGGCCAGGATGCTCCGAGTCTGTTGAGCGACCGTCCACATATAGCCGGTACCCGATTGGCCGGAAAGCTTAAGAATAAGAATACTTCCTACGGGCAAACAAACTGTTTTCCCATTATCCCGATCGGTAAGGACCATGTCCTTCTTTTGGGACATGACATCTCCCGGGGTAAGGATCAAAATCCCGCCGATAACGGCCAAGACCATCAAAGCAACAGATATCCGTTCGCTTTTGGATGTCATGATTTCCCTCCTTTAATTTATTTTATCATAAAAAAATTAAAAGAGAGAACTCCATGTTATCCGGACGATTGTCCCCTGTCTATATTGGACATTGTTTCGCAACTGCGCAGAATTGCGGGAAGATATTTGAAGAGATAGTCAATATCTTCCTTGGTTGTTTCCAGTCCGAAACTGAAGCGGAGAACGCCATAGCGGGAGGTATCAACTCCGATGGCCTGGATGACATGAGAAATGTCGGAACTCCCGGCGCTGCATGCGGAACCGGATGAGACATAAACCCCGATTTCATTGAGGCTGAGCAGCAGTGAGCCGCTGTCAACACCAGGGAAACCGACACTTAGGGTGTTGGGGAGCCGGTGCTCAAGCGATCCGTTGACGATGCAATCCGGGACATCTCGTTGCAGCATTTCCAGAAAATACGTCCGCAGCTTCAGCAGACGGGCATTCTCTTTTTCCATTTCTGCATGGGCCAGGCGGGAAGCCTTTCCCAGGGCTACGATGCCGCCGACATTCTCCGTTCCGGCCCGCAGCCCGAATTCCTGTTCCCCACCGTGAACAAGGGGTATAAGAGATATGTCTTCGTCGACAAACAGAGCGCCGATTCCTTTAGGGGCGTAAATCTTATGCCCGGAAAGCGACAGGAGGGAAATGCCTAGTTCTTTCGGCTTCAATTCCATTTTACCGAAGGCCTGAACGGCGTCAACCATGAAAGGCACCCCCGCAGCGCGGCAGACAGCGCCGATCTCCGTAAGAGGATTTATCGTGCCGATTTCATTGTTGGCGGCCATCACGCTCACCAGGACGGTCTCGTTCCGCAACGCTTTGCGGACATCGTCGGGAGAAACACGGCCGTCAGAATCGACATCGAGAAAGCTTACATCAATGCCGATTTTCCGGAGATAATGCAGGGCATTGAGCACTGATGAATGCTCGATGGCGGTGCCGACAATGTGGGCCTTTTTGTTGAGATGCTGAAAGGCGATTCCCTTGACTGCCAGATTGTTTGCCTCGGAACCGCTTCCCGTAAAAATGATATTCTCCGGCTTTACATTCAGGCAGGCGGCAATCTGCCGGCGGGCGGACCAGATCAGGTCATAGGCCTCCTTCCCGAGACGGGTGCTGCTGCCGGGATTGCCGAACGAAAAACGCTTTTCGTGAAACGCCTTCAAACTCTGAAGCACTTCTTTCCGGACCGGCGTTGTCGCGTTGTAATCGAGATACACATCCCGACGGTTGACTACCGGAACATTTGCCGACGGTTTGCAGCCCCTTTCCATCGACTGGACGGGAATCCCAAGCCAGACATAGACGGAATCGATGCCATGGGGGAACAGCCGATCAAGATCTTCCCGGCCGGCTCCCGTATGCTTCTGGATGTTGCGGTAAAGTGGACCGACACCGTGCTTCCGGTAATATTCATAAACAAATTCGAGAACGGGAAAGTGCTCCTCCGTCAGAACGGCCTGGTTGATCCGGGCCATATGCCGAATGCGCATTTTTAGAAGATTGTCCATTGCCTTAAAGATTGCCGCCTTTCCGTGTTTACCCCTCATATCGGATCAGTGCAGGAATTGTTCGCACAGGGAACCGATCCGGAATAAAGGGAAAAGGGGTAACCCGTTCGGGAAGCCTCGAGGCCTTTTACGACTTCTTTAAAAACCGCATAAGGCATCCCCATTCCCATCCGGTTCGCATCGACGCGGGCAATGAGCCTGGAACCAAGGCAGTAGCTGGATATGCAGGCCTCTTCTTCCAAGTATGCACGGGCGATGAGATCGGAACATACCGACCTCAGCCCCCCCATACTGCCCGAAATCCGTTTGCCCGTAAGAAATTGCAATCCTTGAAGAAGGCGGGTCAGTTCAACGGGACGAAGGGAAAGGAGAACAATATCCGGGGTTAAATCCAGCGTTCCGCTGCGGGGATGGTAGAAGTAAATCCCTTTCATAATCGGCGGCTGAATAGCGGCCATTTCAGCGACAGCGCGTCTCGCCGTTGACACGTCCCGGAATCGGCCGCTGTCTTTTTTTCCGAAGAGGCAGAAATCGAGCCGGCCCACGCTGGTGCACGCATAAACGAGACCGTCGGTAAAATCCTTCGGTGTCGGCGGAATGAAATCGGAACCGGCTCCCGATTGTTCGCGCATAATCTCCGTATAGACCCTGGCTCCGCTTAACGGTTCATCCTGATATCGATCCACAAGTCCAAGACTGATCGCCGCCGCGACGCATCCCATATTTCTCTCCATCAGAAGAACGGAATCACCCAACTCCGCCTGTCTGACAGCCTGGCAGCATGTCAGTGTAAGATTGCCGGGACGTTCACCCATTAGAATTTCAGGAATCCAGTCGTCTCTTCGAAAAAAACGGATCGCAGCGATGGGTATATCCAGTCCTTCGATTTCCAGAGCCTTCAGCATTCGCATATAGAGATCTTCCAGTTCGGTCATTTTCATCCTCTTTCATTTAATTTCGCAGTCATAGATAAGTCTTGAATTCAAACCTATGCAAACTCCGTTCATAAAGAGGCCTCTATCGGCAATGTTGATGACATATTTCATTTATTTTTCCGATGAAGCGCTTGCAAAAGGTGCCGGCGGCGTATAGACTCCGTAACCGGCGACGAAAGTCGTCGAGGAAATCAAAAATTTAGCATCGTTCGCTAAAGGTCGGTTATAATGACAGCCAGAGAATTTATTGAAGCATCGGAAGAGCAAAGGCTTGCCCCTTATGCAACTAAGAGCGCCGACAGCATCGGCCGGACGCTGTACGGGAATGAGCCGGACGACTATCGGACCTGCTTCCAACGGGACCGGGACCGCATTCTCTACTCCAAGGTGTTCAAGGATCTACAGCACAAGACCCAGGTATTTCTGATCAACGAGGGGGATTTTTACCGGACGCGCCTCACCCATACCCTGGAAGTGGCCCAGCATGCCCGGACCTTCGCCCGCGCCCTCCGGCTCAATGAAGACCTCTGCGAAGCCATAGCCTATGCCCATGATCTCGGCCATCCGCCCTTCGGCCATGCCGGAGAGGAGGCCCTGGACGAACTCTTGAAAGATGACGGCGGCTTTGAGCACAATATTCAGAGCCTCCGGGTAGTGGATTTTCTCGAAAAACGTTACCAGCGCTACGACGGATTGAACCTTTGCTTCGAAACCCGCGAAGGGATCGCCCGGCACAACACCACCCACGACCATCCCGACACGCCGGCTGAATTCATGCGCTTTCCCCGGTCATCCCTGGAAGCCCAGATCGTCAACATCGCCGACCCGCTGGCTTACTGCGCCCACGACCTGGAAGACGCCCTCAACGCCGGTTATCTCCGTTTGCGCGATCTGCGCGACATGGGCAATTCATTAGTGAAACGCGTTTTTGAAAGCTGCAGCCGCAAATACCCGGATTTTCTCAAGGCCGACACGGTGCTTCAGTCCCGCATCCTCGTTAGGACGCTGATCGAAGAGGCCAACATCGCCGTCATCCGGCAGACGTCAAAAAATATCGAGCGTTACGGGATTTCTTCGGTGGAAGAGGCCAGGAAACTTCCGGAAGATATCGTAGCGGCGCCCGCCGGGATCTGGGAAAATTTTGAGGTCCTCAAGGCCTATCTGTTCGAAAATGTCTATCGAAAGCCGCAGGTCTGCATCATGAACGAAAAGGGAAAGCTCATCATCCGGCAGATTTTCCGCCATCTGGAAAAACGCCCGGAAATGTTGCCCCGGACGTTCAAGGCCCGCTTCGACGAGTCGGCGGATTCTTCGGGCAAACGGCGGGTTCTGGCGGATTACATCTCCGGCATGACGGATCGTTATGTCATGGATCTCCACATGATGATGTTTGAACCTTACGAAAAGGTCATGTTCGAGTTTCGGGAATGATGGCGGCAATTACGGTCAAGAATCTTTTTGACGGGATCGGCGGCGTTCTGCCGGAGGAAAAAATCGACAATCTCCTTAAGACGCAGACTGTCCGGGTGGAGCGGATTGTCTCCCGCGGGCATGCTTCGCCGCCGGACTTCTGGTACGATCAGGAAGAAGAGGAATGGGTGCTGCTCCTTCAGGGGAGCGCCGGTCTGCTTTTTTCCGGTCGGGAAGACGTGGTGATCCTTCATCCCGGCGATTCCCTACTGATACCCTCGCACGTCCGGCACCGCGTGGAATGGACCGATCCGGCTCTGGATACGATCTGGCTGGCCGTGTTTTTCCGGCAGGATGAAAAAAATGACCAGCAGATAACCGTCAACCGGTTATCTGCTGGTTCGGGGTAAGCAAGGAAGGAATGGGCTCTAACTTTCCTGTTCGACGGCGGAAAGACGCCAAGGGCCGCTTCCGGACGGACGAGAAAATGTCCAGAATTCCACGAACTTCACAGGATCGGTCTTGCTCCCGGAAACCACATCGCCGGATGCCTCATCCACGGTATAATCCAGCAGATTGGCATAGAATTTCACCGTGATGAAATCCTGACCACCCTCCTGCCAGGCCTCGGTAATGTCCACAGAACGCACGGCGATGTTGTCCAGTTTATTGATCTGTTTCTTTGCCTTCAATTCAGAGGCATCCTGCTGAATCGTTTTGTAGACTTCATCGGTCAGCAGGTTTCTAACACCGGACATGTCCCGGCCGGCCCAGGCGCCCTGAATCTGGAAGAAATTGTCCAGGGCGGCATCCTTGAAGCGCCTTTCATCGAACTGGAAATCAGTCCGGCGGATGGCACTCAGTCCGTCGCCGCCTTCATAGCCCGATGCCGGGGGGATATCCTGAATTGGTGGGGCGTAGGAACCAGGACCGAAAGCGCTTTCCCGTCCGCTCATGCTCCCGTAGGACATCGGGGAATTCATGGCTGTCGCCGCCTGCCTTCTTTTCTTGATGAACCAGTAAATACCGTAAAGAATGGCCCCCAGCAGCAGAATATCCATCAAACCGATCCCGCCGCCGTGAGCGCCCATGCCGCCGAATCCCAGGCTGCTGAAAAGCAATGAGCCGGCCATGCCGCCCAGAAAACCTCCGGCGAGGCTTCTCATGAAACTGCCGCGCTGCGGCGAAGCCGAGCTGAAGGGTGAAGGCCGCGATGGAGTGCTGTAGGAACGGGACGGAGAGCTGGGAGAACTACTGAAAGAGCGTGACCCCCGGCTTCCAAAGGATCGTCCACCACCGACACGCGCTTCGGCCACCGTTGTCATGAGATAAAACATTGCAAAAAACACGGCAAAAATGACCAACCCCATTTTACCCTTGCTGCAAATGTCCATTTTACTTACCTCTCCTTTTTCTTTTTCCATCACCGGAATTTTCAACAGGTCCTGCATATTATGGACCTAAGGGGCTTGTCAATATTTTTAATTTTATTGCTCTGAGGTAGATAGGCGAAGGATTTGAGGAATATTCATCATTAAAGGCAGATTTTTCCAGCATCACAGTGATGCTGTTGCCGGCTTTCTGATTTGTTCTATGATTTCACCTCGGATGAAGGCAAGGCGACAGGAATTTCACAGGCGGCCGTAGATTTCCGTCAGTTCCCGAAGGCGCTGAAAATTTGACGGGGCAAGGTGTTCCGGCGATAACCGCCACTGCCAGTTGCCCCGGTTGGTCCCCGGACGGTTCATCCGCGATTTTTCGTTCAATCCGACGACATCCTGCAAGGGCAAAATAACAAGTTGTGCCACGCTCATCATGGCCAGCCGGATCATGGCCCAATGCAGTTCGGAAGCCTGCGTCTGATACCCTAGATAGTTAAACAGACGTTGTCTGTCCTCAGCTGTGGCTTCCTTCTCAAACCAGCCCCGGACCGTATTGAGATCGTGCGTCCCGGTATAAACTACGGTATTTTGCGGAATATTGTGAGGCGCACAGGGATGAAGGGGCAGCGACTCGCCGAAGGCGAAGAGAAGGGGCCGCATTCCCGGGATGCCATAAAGGTTCATGATCTCCCGCACATCCGGACTTTCCGCTCCCAGATCCTCGGCAAGAATCGGCAGGCAGGGGAAAGTCCTATAGAGCCGCCGGAAGAAATCCTCTACGGGCACATTCTTCCATTGGCCGTTCACCGCCGTCTTTTCCCCGGCCGGGACTTCCCAATAGGAAACAAGCCCCCGAAAATGATCGAT
>MVQR01000121.1 GCA_002067815.1 Syntrophus sp. PtaB.Bin001
TGGCCATTTTGAACGCATGGCCTCCTCCCTCTTCAATACAGATCTTAACCCCTTTCAACCAATTTTTTAAAATCATAAAAACCTTTGGATCGTAAAAGTAATTGTTTAGATATTCTTTTTCCATGCATTCTTTCATTCTTTGTCCCGTCCCGAAAGGTACCCTCGAGGAAAGTCGCGCTGACGGGTAAACTCTTGTCGCAGTGATTTTTCCCACAGGAGAATACTTGGCAAGTTTATTGAGAAAATAGAAATCCTCCCCTGCCTCGCGACGATTCATTCCACGAACTGCAATATAACCTTTGGCTGTACAGGTCATTGTTGATCCGATAGTATGGAAGGCATATGGAGAATCGGCGTATCTCAGACCAAGGACATAATAGCGCATAAATATTTCATAGGTGCATATGGCAGCCCTATGAAGTGGATCGTCGGGAAGCGGATGAGCATAAGATACTACCGCTGCCTCCAATTCATTATTTTCATAAAATCTGCGAATCGAAGAAAGATAATTTTCTGCAACGTGAGCATCGGCATCCAGACACAAAAGCCTACCGTCATAGATATTATGATAATCCATAACTGTCAGCCCTGCATCCATGCCCAATTTTCTTGCCAGTCCAACGCCTCCCTGCTTCAAAGGCATTTCATTACCGACAGATGAGGCATCGAGATAAGCCAATTTCATTCGCCTTTGGAGAATAAAAAGAAGATGTTCAAACAATGCTTCGTCACCTTCCCCAAGTGACGGCATACGCCTTTCAATCAGACATCTTATAATATCGAGTGTATCACTGTTATCCTTGAATGATTCATAGCTTACATGTGGATATGGACGGTTGTTTATAACACAGATAACAAGAGTACTTTCGAGTTCATGTGAATCATTCGCTGCAAGACTGGCGAGTGTTGAAAATAGATAGTGTTTCTCTGCAAACGCGGGGATAACGACAACCTGCTGAATATTTGCAGGCGAATCCATTCCCGAATTCAGGAAGGGAGACTTCTCCCACCGGCATTTCTTAAGATAATCCTGAACATGGATGGGAATTGTCATTATTTTAAGATTCCTACAACGAATTCTTTCATGGCCCTGTAATCATCACCGTCAATCCAAAATATATTCACACCGTGGCGTTCCATACGCCGAAACCATGTCTCCTGCTTTTTGGCAAATTGATTTATATGAATGATAAGATTTTGTGTCATTTCCTGATAAGTAATTTTGTTTTGTAAAAATAGTGAGACATAGCGATATTCAAGGCCAAAGAAGTGTAATCGATCCCAGGAAATACCGGAACGATGCAATTCCATCACTTCATCTATCATTCCTGCCTGAAGTCTATCTCTCAAACGCCCTGCGATCCGTTGCCTTAGAATTTTTCGATCCCAGCGTACACCTAATATCAGCGGTTGAATTCTGAAAGAAGGACAATACTGATCTTTTTCTCTTTTCTTTGAATATTCAGCAATTTCTATTGCTCTAATGGTCCGTTCACGCTCCAATAGATCCGTTGTGTTATGAACTGATGGATTTATTTCCAGAAGTCGCTGTCTAAGAAATTCCTGAGATTTTTTATTCAATGATTCCCTCAATGCGGGATTTTCCGGGACTTTTACCATTTTGTACCCTTCGAGTACGGAAGATAGATATAAGCCGGTTCCTCCTACCAAGATCGGCAGTATATTTCTTGATAAAATTTCTTCAAAACATTTGTAAAAGCGTGATTGGTACTCAAATACGTTGAAATCGTCTTCAGGATCGACGATATCGATCAAGTGGTGGGGGATTTCCCTGTTTCCAATTATATAATCCACAAGATCTTTTCCCGTTCCAATGTCCATTCCTCGGTATACTTGCCGCGAATCAGCGGAAATTATTTCCGAATTTGTATCATAAGCCAACCGGGCGGCAAGCTTTGTCTTTCCGGAGGCGGTAGGTCCGAGGATAACTATAAGATTAGGCGTCATTTCGGTAAATATTCTTGATCTTCCGATGCAATCGGTGTTAGCAAATAAAGCCTTTAGGTAATGAAAGGAATGGATTATTTATCAGAACGCTTATATACCCCTGATACATACCTTCTATTTTTTTCTTAAACCTGAATCTCCTATAAAACAAGCCTTTATGATTGACAAGAGCCTTAATCTGGGGGAAGGGCCTATTCTTCCTCTTCTATTGAAAATGAGCGGCCCTTCGATAGCCGCGATGCTCGCTATGGCTATCTACAACCTTATCGATGCTTTCTGGCTTGCCTGGTTTAGTCCTGATGCTATCGCGGCATTAACGATCTGTTTTCCAATTCAATTGATTTTTGGCGGTGTTGGCGTTGGAACCGGTATTGGTGCCGGATCTTACGCTTCACGGATGTTTGGTGCGGGGGAAAACCTTAAAGCTCAAAAAACAGCAGGGCAGACATTTTTTCTTTCTGCTTTACTGGGGTTTCTGTTCATCGGAATTATACTGCAATTTCCTAATCCCATACTGCTCTTCTTTGGTGCTTCAGAAAATATCCTGCCTCTATCACGTCAGTATCTTATTACAATGATACCAGGCATTCCCTTTCTTGTTCTTCTGATGATAGCAAACAACCTTCTCAGGGCAGAGGGCAGACCGCACCTCACCATGTATTCCGTTCTCGTTGTTGCGGCAATCAGTGGTATCCTGGATCCGCTTCTGATCTTCGGGTGGGGTCCCTTTCCTCGGCTCGGTATTCAAGGGGCGGCATTGGCCGCAGTAATTTCGCAGATTTCAGGAGCAGTGCTCTGCTTTTACTACCTGCAGCAGCAAAGTTCTAAATACAGACTTAAATGGCATCACCTTCTGCCTAATCCAGAAATAATTCTGTCTATTTACAAAACCGGCTTCCCCTCGATTATTATAAATCTCGTTGTCAGTCTCGGTATTCTTATTCACAATCATATCCTGGCTGGATATGGAAACCTCGCTGTAGCAACCCTTGGCCTCGTTTTTCGTACTAATGGTTTGATTATGATGACGTTGTACGGCATCGGACATGGTTTGATGCCGATGGTCGGTTTCAGTGAGGGTGCTAAGCTATATCCCCGGCTTATTGCAACCGTTAAAATTGCAGTTAAAATTTCCTCTGCCTTTTCTCTTCTTAGTTTTGTGTTCGTAGAAATCTTTGCTGCGTCTATTTCCAGTTTCTTTTCTAATGATCATGAACTTCAGAGACTTACAACCACGGCGTTGCGCATAAACTTTCTGATGGTCCTTACCGCAGCGCCAAGTCTTATGTGGATCAACATGTTCATTGGTCTGGGTCGAGGCAACACGGCAATGTTCCTTCTGGTTGGTCGGGACAGCCTACTACTCTTCCCTCTTTTGCTGTACCTACCAACGGTGTTTGGAATAAACGGTGTCTGGATGGCTCAACCGATAGCAAATGCAATATCTTTCTTGTTTATCCTCTACTGGACAAGACGTCAGTATAGAATCTTCGAATGCTGACTGGAATTTGCTTACAGGATATTAAAGCTGTTGAATGAAATAGAAAAATTGTTTAGATTACTTGCTGTTTTGGAAATATCTTTGGGAGATAACTAAATTGCAAAAATTTATTCAAGATGAAGATCTCAACAAACTCACAATTCTGGGCAGGAAATCAGAACCGTCAAAAAAACTGGAAACGTTTCCGAATCGCCATCCGGAAAGAGATTACACAGTAACTTTGGTAACAAATGAATTTACTTGCGTATGCCCCATGACAGGCCAGCCGGATTTTGCCGATCTGAAGATTCACTACATTCCCGATAAACTTATTCTGGAGTCTAAATCTCTAAAGCTCTATCTCTGGTCATACCGCAATGAGGGCATTTTCCACGAACATGTCACTAATGTCATTCTTGAAGATTTGGTTTCAGCCCTATCGCCCCGCTGGTGCAAGGTAACTGCTGACTTTAGCGTACGGGGGGGGATTTCTATTTCAGTTGATGCTGAATATAAAAAAACCGGGTGGTCTCGGCAATGAGCACCCAAGAAAGTAAAACATTTTCCATAGATTTCGACACACCAATAGACCGTCGAGGAACCTCCTCGGAAAAATGGGGAAAATACGAAGGGCGCGACATACTTCCTCTCTGGGTGGCAGATATGGATTTTCGCTCCCCAGATGCCGTGATTAAAGCACTTCAGGAAAGGGTGGCACACGGCGTATTCGGTTACACTGATCCGCCTCTGGAACTTGTGGAGGTTGTGCGTTCTATGCTCTGGGATCTTTATTCGTGGTCTGTCGAACCTAATTGGATTGTATGGCTGCCCGGTCTCGTATCAGGACTGAACGTAGCCTGTCGTGCTGTCGGTCGGGAAGGGGATGAGGTTATGACTGCGATTCCCATATATCCTCCCTTCTTGACAGCCCCGGTAAACGCGAACCGCAAACTGCTGACGTTTCCTGTCTTAGATGATAAACAACGTTGGCTCCTCGATTTTGACCGTTTCAGAAACTCATTGACACCTAAAACGTCGCTGCTGCTCCTTTGCAATCCCTTCAACCCTGTAGGAAGAGTTCTCGAAAAACAAGAACTTACAAAACTGGCGGAAATATTCGAAGGAAAAGATCGAATTATATGTTCCGATGAAATCCATTGCGGCCTGATTCTTGATGCTGACAAACGTCATGTTCCGATTGCCACTCTTGATCCGTCAATTGCAGAACGAACAATAACCCTGATGGCACCAAGCAAAACATTCAACATTCCCGGTTTGGGCTGCTCATTTGCTGTTATTTCCAATGGCAAATTGAGGAAACGTTTCTATAAAGCAATGGCCGGTATTGTTCCTCCTGTCAATGCTCTGGGATTTACTGCCGCAATTGCCGCTTACCGTAATGGGCATAGCTGGCATGAAGCACTTTTAAATTATCTTCGCGGAAACAGTCTTTTTGTTGAGGAGGCGATTGCCGGGATTTCCGGTCTTTCCATGAATCACGTTGAGGCTACATATCTGGCCTGGATAGATGCCCGATCGACCGGTATTGACGATCCGGCTTCATTCTTTGAAAATGCCGGCGTGGGCCTATCGGACGGCAAATACTTTAACGGACCAGGATTTGTGCGGCTTAACTTCGGCTGTCCTCGCGTAATTTTAGTGGAGGCCATTAAACGAATAACTCGGGCAATTGAAAGTATTGCGGGTTAAAAAGCAAGATATTAGTAATTGTGGACATAATTTGTCTCTGTACCTACCGTAAAAAAATGATATCAAAGAATACGGTAGCTGATATTGCAATCTTTATGTCTCTAAAGCCTTGAACGAAGCGGATGGGCCTCATCCATTGGTTCCAGAAAGGCGCCCACCAGAAAGAATCTTCTGAACATGTAACTGAGGACAATTTTATGAACGGAGCTGAAATTCTAGTCCATACCGCGATTAATGCCGGCATTGAAGTCTGTTTTGCAAATGCGGGAACGACTGAAATCCACATTGTCAATGCTTTGGAAAAGATTCCCGGAATTCGTTCTATACTTTGCCTTTTTGAGGGAGGCTGCAGCGGTGCTGCTGACGGCTATGCACGAATGATGGACAAGCCGGCCATGACACTTCTGCATTTGGGGCCGGGATTCGCTAATGCCATAGCAAATTTTCATAATGCCCGTCGCGCAGGTTCACAGATATTTAATGTTATCGGCGATCACGCCAGTTGGCACCGCACTGCTGATCCTCTCCTTAACATGGATCTGGAAAGCCTTGTCGGCACGGTTTCCCAGTGGCAAAAAACCAATGAAGATGCAGACAGAATTTCGCAAAATGCCGCAGAAGGAATCTCCACAGCTTTTTTAGGTCGAATTGCCAGCCTTATTCTGCCCAGCGATCACTCGTGGGTGGAACTGCCTACCTCAAAGATATTCGCAGCTGATTTCAGATTTGCTCCTGTAGATAAGGAATCGATAAACGCCGCAGCTCGGCTTCTTAGAACTTCCTCAAAAAAGGCTCTTTTCCTCGGCGGCAGATCTCTTCTTAAAGAAGGACTGTGTGCTGCTGCGCGTATAGCTTCGGCGACTGGCTGTGATTTACTTACCGATGTCTTTCCCGCTCGAATCGAAAGGGGGACCGGCTACCCGATTGTTCATAAACTTCCTTACTTCCCGGAACAGGCCGCCGCTTTTTTGTCCGGTTATAAAAGTTTCGTCTTTTCCGGATCAAGGGAACCGGTGGCATTTTTCGGTTATAAAGACATGCCGAGCTTTCTTTTGAACGATGAACAGAGTCGTGTACATATCGGCACAGATCATCAGAACGAAACGGAGGCGCTGAATTGCCTGGCTGATGAGCTGGATGCTCCGGTTTACCCGACTGGTAAAGAAAATATTATCGCTTCTTTGCGATATCCTGGTTTTCCTGAAGGTACACTGACTTCGGATAAGGTTTGTCAGGTCCTTGCCGCTCTCCAGCCTGAAAATGCCATTGTTGTCGACGAATCCCTCACTTCCGGATTTGCCTACTATTCCCTCGGAGCAAATGTAAGGCCTCATACGCTCCTCTATCTTACGGGCGGCGCCATCGGACAGGGAATACCCAGCGCAACCGGAGCCGCAATTGCGTGCCCTGATCGCCCTGTTATCAACTTCCAAGCGGACGGTAGCGCTCTTTATACATTGCAAGCTCTCTGGACACAGGCCCGGGAGAATCTTAACGTTACAACCCTGATTTGTTCTAATCGTAGCTATAATATTATCCGCGTAGAGCTTAAGCGGGCGGGTTTTTCAACTGCCGGTCCAGCCGCTGCCCGTCTGACCGATTTGAGTAATCCGGATATCAACTGGGTGCAACTCAGTCAAGGATTCGGCGTCCCGGCAACA
>MVQR01000122.1 GCA_002067815.1 Syntrophus sp. PtaB.Bin001
CCGGAAATCGGCAGATTCACATCTATGACGCCGTTGCGGTCTTTTAACAGCGCCACGGCCAGGAGCACCGGCAGTTTTGTTGCGGTGGGACTCTCAACTTTGTCGCCGAAGGTTAGCTGGTCGAGTATGAGACGGTTTTCGGCGCTGAGCTTGCGATTTTCTATATGGTATTTCACATCCATGGAGAGCTTGCCCTTGAGTATGGGATATCCTGCGTAGTGTGCGGAATAGGGGGTTGCGGTCGGCAGATCCACGCCCTTGGCGGAAGCGGCCAGATCAAGATAGAGATTGCCGGAAAGGGGATTGATTTTGCCGATTATTTCCACCGGTGCGGCGCCGTCCACATTACCGTGAATTTCCACATCAGCAGTAGTGGCGAGATTTGAAGACAGCCCGGAAACTCTTCCGGCGATTTGGGTGAGATTTGCCGAGTAGTTCGGTTTGATGAAGCGGTCTGAGAAAAGGACCCGCCCGCCTCGCAGCGATATAAGACCGATTTTCACCGGTGGTGCAGCATTTCCGGCCGGTTTAGCCGAAGCGATCTGTTTTGTCTCCCTTGAAGCCGCTGCCGTAGTGCGCGGTGATTGGGATAACGCACCTTTTCCGACTACGGCCTGCTTGCCGTCCTCTCCCTTGTCCAGCACGTGTTGCACGTTGAACGTGCCATCGGGATTGATGATGAGACGCGAGAAAAAATTGCTCAGCGATATCTCTCCAATATTCACATTAAAGGGTTCAGTAGACAATTTCACACGACCAAAATACAGTGTTTCCCATTTGAGAAAGTCGTTATTGTTGACATTGTCCATACTGGCAAATCTGTTTACCTGCATATTGCCTTGATATAGGACGTTTACCTGTTTTGTCTGCTTCGCCATCAGAGCGCTGAGACTGCCCTGAGCGCCTACAGTACCGTTGGTTACACGGATATGGACCTTATCGGCGAAGTAAGGCTGCACCGGCAGGATCGGCAGACCATTCGCCTTCAATTGCAGTTTTAAGGACATCGAAGGCATCATGACAACAGAACCGTCCAAGCCCAGGTTGCCGGTGCGTCCTACCTGAGCTTTCAGGGATAATTTTGCTGACGAATTCGGAATTGAAGAAATATTTTCGACATTGGCCTGAATTTTTTCGACGCCGATATCGGCTGTTCCTGCAGCCGGCATTTCATCACGCCAGCGAACCCCGATGTCGCTCAACGCCAGTTTTTTTATTGCATACTGCCATGCCGGTCCAGGAGACGGCGCTTCCCTCTTTGTTTTACTGCCGCCTGCGATCTCGCTCAGATTCAGTTCACCTTTTTTGTTCCGTTGAACATTGAAAAAGCTCTTCTCGAGCGAAATTTCGTCCGCATTTACGTTGCGCCTTTCAAGATCGAAAGCTCCCCCGGCGATGCCGAACTGTCCGATCCGTACCATCTCCGTCTTGCCTGTCGGCTGGGGAAGACGCAGGCCGGCTATCTGAACATTTAGCTTGCTTACAGAAAGCGGTTCCAGCACGACATCTGCCGCGGCTTTCAGAGAAGAACTTTCCGGGCCGGAGGCACTTATTTCCACCTGCCCGGTTTTGCTTTTTTCACTTGTTAGATTGCGGACCAGAACCTTGATATCCTGAAGTTTCATTTCAAAGGGTGTTGCCAGCGAGTCGTCACGGAGATGGACGACGGACCTACCCAAATCAATTTCTTTTAAAAGGAAGTAAGGCAGCGGTTTCTTTTCCTTATCCGGTTCAACTAGATTTGCCAGATTAAGGCGACCATCAGTATCTCGACGTAAAAACAGCTCCAAGTTGTCTGCCTTTATACGGTCCACTGTAAAGCGCTTGACCAGGGGCTCGATACTGCCCAAGGACACGTCAAGACTTTTCATCCGTATGACTGGCGTATTTGCCGACTCATTCATTACGAGGTCGTGCAGTGCCGCATCACCGCACAACCGCAGTGACGGCGCCTTACCCTTCGGTTGGACGAAAGCGATCTTGATATCCGCATCAAGGAAACCGCCGGGCAACGTAAAATAAAGCTTTTTGGGCACATAGGTCAGATATTCATTGAGACTGAGATGGCTCAATTTCAGATTAAGAGAGCTTTCTCGATCTTCTTCGAATGGCTTGCTCTTGCCCGTTAGTCGGAGCGGCGCTCCATTGATTACGGCGGAAAACTTCGGATCGACATAATCATCAACGCGATAAAACAGGTTGGATAAAAAGGGAATTGCGATATTCAAATCATTTATCTTATGCACGCGTCCTTTAGGCTTGTCGTTAAATTCGATCTCTCCTTTGATTACACGGATGTTGTTGAGGGAAAAGCGTATGGAACCGGAAGACTTTCTCTCGGGTTCGGAGGGCTTTTTGCTAAGGCGGTCGATGATATCCTGGAAATTATAAGTGTTGTCCGCGATGCGCACAAGATTCACGCGCGGTTCCGTCAATCTGATTTCGCTCAGTACCGGTCCGGCGAAAAAGACCGATGCCAACTGAGCGTTCGCGTATGCCTCTTTGAAGGCTAAAAAAGGCGTCTTGCCGTCGAGTTCCGCAAGGGTGAAATCTTCAATGGCAACTGACAGCATGAGAGGGTTGACATGAACCGCCCCCACGGTTACTTTGCGTCCGAGTTTCCGGGAGAGGCTATCGGTGAGATATGATTTTAGCAGGGGAGGGCCTGCAAAGAGCAGTAGGAGTGAAAACACGATGAACAGGCCGAGGAGAACGAATCCTGTCATCCTGACCCACGGAAGTCTAATTGCTTCCTTGATTTTTGCTGTGCCTGAATCAATGCGGGAACTCATGTGTCAGCCTCCTCCAGTCTGTGGGCATCGGGTGGGAATTCTTATCAAGCTATGTAACACGATTTTGGTCTTATTCCAATTCCTTATCGAGATTTATTATATCTTGGACTCCTTCAAAATCGGCGGTGCAACACCATCACCAGGCCTCAAGTCAGCCGGGAAATACGTCATGAAATTTGCATAGTGCCGGGCGGAAGCGACTCAGTTGAGTTGATTCGTCTATTTTGTGGGAGAAATTTCCTGACGTAGGCTGGATTCAAGAAATGGAAAAGAAATGTTTGTAAAAGAGAGAATTTTGAAACAGGCGGGCCGGGGTGAGGATTACGAATGGGAAATCACCGTTAAAACGGATATTGAAGATTTCAAACGTTGGGGACTTTGTGATGAATGCGAGCAGCGTTTAACTGGAAGATCTTCGACTTCCAAGCCGCGGAATCTGATTTGTCTCGGCTGCGCCCAGGCCGCAAAACGATCAATTTAGGATGAATAAACAACATTTATTCTGTAGACAACAACTAAGCCACAACAATTTAATTCCGGAAGGTTTGTTGACAGTTTAATGCTAACCTGTTAAAAATCTATGAATTGAATTTCAATCAATACTTACCAAAAGTACTTCATGAAACCTCACATGAATGAGGGCTTCCATCAGAATTTTTTTTCGGGACTCACTTGACAGGAAAATTTTCGTGTTTAATTTACCGCCAAATCGGTTTTGGAGATAAGAAACAACTTTCTTTTTTTATATCTCAATAAATCAACAGGAAAGGAGAGAAATTCCGCATGAACATCAGGCCATTACAGGACAGAGTGATCGTTAAAAGGTTGGAAGAGGAACAGAAGACAAAAGGAGGAATTATTATTCCCGATACGGCGAAAGAGAAACCCATTGAGGGTGAAGTTGTTGCCGCCGGCAAGGGAAAGGTTACGGAAGACGGCAAACTGATGCCGCTCGATGTTAAAGTGGGCGACCGAGTGCTGTTCAGCAAGTATGGCGGTACGGAAGTCAAGATCGACGGTGAAGAATACCTCATCATGAGAGAGGATGATATACTGGGAATAGTGGAAAAATAATATCTGAAAATATCTGAAGATTATAAGACAAGGAGGAACAAATACATATGGGTGCAAAGTTGCTGCAATATGATGAAGAGGCAAGAAAATCCATCCTGAATGGTGTCAATGCCTTGGCTGATGCCGTAAAGGTAACTCTTGGTCCCAAGGGACGGAATGTAATTATCGATAAAACTTTTGGAGCACCGACAGTGACCAAAGATGGCGTGACCGTTGCCAAGGAAATCGAACTCGAAGATAAATTTGAAAATATGGGGGCTCAGATGGTTCGGGAAGTGGCCAGCAAAACCAGTGATGTAGCAGGTGATGGCACCACGACCGCCACGATCCTTGCCCAGGCCATTTACCGTGAAGGCGCCAAAACGGTAGCAGCGGGCAGTAATCCCATGGACGTTAAACGCGGTATCGAAAAAGCGGTGGCCGCTGTTGTCGCCGAATTGAAAAATATCAGCAAACCCACCAAAGATCAGAAGGAAATCGCCCAGGTCGGGACCATCTCCGCAAACAACGACGAAACCATCGGTAATATAATCGCCGAAGCCATGGGCAAAGTCGGCAAGGAAGGCGTAATTACCGTTGAAGAAGCAAAAGGACTGGAAACGGAACTGGAGATCGTCGAAGGTATGCAGTTCGACCGCGGTTACCTCTCCCCTTATTTTGTAACCAATCCGGAAAAGATGGAAGTCAGCCTGGAAGACGCCTTAATCCTGATTTATGAGAAGAAAATCAGTGGTATGAAAGACCTGCTGCCGATTCTGGAACAGATCGCGAAGATGGGCCGTCCGCTGCTGATCATTGCCGAAGATATCGAAGGTGAAGCCCTGGCTACCCTAGTGGTCAACAAGATCCGCGGCACCCTCCATGTGGCCGCTGTCAAGGCCCCTGGTTTCGGAGACCGGCGCAAAGCCATGCTGGAAGATATCGCCATTCTCACGGGTGGCACAGTCATTTCTGAAGACATGGGCTATAAGCTGGAAAATACCCGTCTGGAGGATCTTGGACGTGCTAAGAGAATCCAGATCGACAAAGACAACACAACCATTATCGACGGTGCCGGTGAGCGGGCCGCACTGGAAGGCCGCGTGAAACAGATCCGCGCCCAGATCGACGAAACGACTTCCGATTATGACCGGGAAAAACTTCAGGAAAGACTGGCGAAACTTGTCGGCGGCGTTGCGGTGATCAAAGTTGGTGCAGCCACCGAAACGGAAATGAAGGAAAAGAAAGCCCGCGTCGAAGACGCCCTGAATGCAACAAGGGCTGCTGTAGAAGAAGGAATCGTTCCCGGTGGCGGCGTTGCTTATATCCGCACACTGCCTACCCTGGAAGGTTTAAAGCTTGATGGCGATGAGCAGGTCGGTGTGAATATCGTCCGCAAAGCCCTGGAAGAGCCTCTGAAGATGATTGCTGCCAATGCCGGCATGGAAGGCAGCATTGTTGTGGAGAAGGTCAAGGAACAGACCGGCGCTTTCGGATTCAACGCCCGGACCGACGTCTATGAAGACATGATCGAAGCCGGCGTAATCGATCCGACCAAGGTGACCCGTTTTGCCCTTCAGAATGCTTCCAGTGTGGCTTCTCTCATGCTGACCACTCAGTGCATGATCGCGGAGAAGCCCGAGGAAAAGGGCGCCGGCATGCCGGCAATGCCTCCCGGTGGCGGCTACCCGGGTATGGGCATGTAATTCGTAGTTAAATTACTAGACGGTTGGTGCCGTCTGAGTTTAAAAAGCCTCCGAGCCAAAGGGCCGGAGGCTTTTTTTGCTCCTTATTAATTGGCTATAGTCCGGAAAGGTCCACTACATAATGATCAAATCCTTTACGCCGACTACTTGCACTTGAAAATCAAGGTCTTCTATGATAGGGCACAGAAATATGCTGATTTGAAAACATTATACAATTGTAAAGACAGCTATTTCCTCCTGATTTGCTTACCGTTTTAGAATATCTGTTTCCTCTCTGAGCGGAACGCTTAGACTGAAGATTTTTAAAGATATTTATTTGATTTGATACTTGAGGAGTTACCCATGGATTACAAAGACAGCCTAAACCTGCCCAAAACTGATTTTCCCATGAAAGCGAATCTGGCTAAAAAGGAGCCGGAGCAATTGAAAACATGGGATGAAATGCGCATTTATGACCGGATTAGAGAGGCATCGCAGGGTCATGAACCCTATATTCTGCATGATGGTCCTCCATACGCCAACGGCAACATCCATCTGGGGACAGCCCTGAATAAGATTATCAAGGATATAGTCATTAAATCCAAAACCATGACGGGCCATGACTGTGTCTATGTCCCCGGTTGGGATTGTCATGGTCTGCCGATTGAACATCAGGTGGACAAGGAACTGGGCGATAGAAAGCAGGAATTGTCACAGATTGAAAAGAGGCGTCTCTGTCGGACTTATGCCGATAAATATGTGGGCATCCAACGGGAGCAGTTTGTGCGCCTCGGAGTTTTCGGGGATTGGCCGAATCCTTATCTGACTATGAGCTATGATTACGAAGCGACTACCGTTGAAGAGTTCGGCAAGCTTTATCTGAATGGGGGGGTCTATAAAGGTAAAAAACCGGTTTACTGGTGTGCAACCTGCAAGACGGCACTGGCCGAGGCGGAAGTGGAGTATGCCGATCATACCACTCCGTCCATCTATGTCAAATTCCCCATTATTTCCGATATCGCGGCAGTTCGGCCGAAACTGGTCGGACAGAAGGTCAATATCGTAATCTGGACAACAACGCCTTGGACAATACCCGCCAATCTGGCAATCGCTCTCCATGAAGAATTTATCTATGTGGCGGTTAAGTTTGATGAAGAGGTCCTGATTCTTGCCAAGGACATGCTGGATTACTGTATCGATGCCTTCGGTTACCGGGGCAAGCC
>MVQR01000123.1 GCA_002067815.1 Syntrophus sp. PtaB.Bin001
GTTAAACACAGAATCAACGATCTCTCCAGAACGCTTGATCTGACGGATTTCAAAATCACTTTTGATCATCCGCAATTCACGTATGAGAGGAGAGACATCCACAAAAGCATCGAAAGCAAGAATCTGTTTCAGGCGTTCATAAGAGGTAACAGGTATTGTGTCCAGCTCCATGCCGCCACGGCTATGGAGAATATTCTTTTCCTTAAGGATGTCGCTCATGTCCCGGTCGCGGGTTATAGGGATAATCGGAAGAGGTGACTCCATTTGCGCCCGCTCCTGGTTCTTTTCTATGAAAAGAAAGGGGGCGCTGTCGAGGGGAATCACGAGTGTTCCTTTTTGAGTAGTGCCGGAAAAGTAAAAAAGATTGACGTTTCCCATGATGACGGAAAAGCTGATACCGGAATGGGCCATTTTGCTTCGTAAAGCATCGAGTCTTTTCTGAATCTCCACATCTGGCGTCAGTTCACCAATTCCTGTATCCGTCCACATATCATGCCTCCCGCAGCCTAGCTGAATCCGGATTCCCACATTATAAGGTGCTTTACAAAGCGAGTAATATTGTATCTTAGCGTTTTTGATTTTCCAATAGAAGAATCAATAATTAAATTTCAAAGGGTAGGCATCTACGAAGTGCATTTATTTTTTCAATTACATAAACTGTTTCCGGAATGCCCATGTTATACTCCGTGTACATAATTGACTGGTTCAGAGAATCATGCGATATTTATGAAATCTTGATGATATCCTTGATGCCGTTACGAAATACTCGGATAGCGATGTAAGGAAAACATCCACGGGTATTGCTGCAGGAACGTCAAAATTTATCCAAGGAGAGACAAACAATATGAAAGTCATCGATTTCCATGTTCATCCAGCTCCGGTCAAGGTCTGGAAATCCTGGGTCGTGGATTATTTCCGGCAAAACAATCCCGACACCTTCCAAAGCTTTGCCGACGGCCTTACGCCTGCAAAACTGATGACCTTTTTCGCTTCGCAGGGGGTGTCTTCGGTTGTCGTATTGGCAGAATATGCACCGAAATGCACCGGTGTCATGACCAATGAAGAAACGGCCCGTTACTGTCAAGGTCGGGAAAATCTGATTCCTTTTGCAGCCATATCCCTTGAAGACGGCACCCCTTACGAAGAGCAGGCCCGCTACGCCGTTGAGGAACTGGGAATGAAGGGCTTCAAACTTCTACCTTCTTATCAACACTTCTATCCCAACGATCCATCATTCTTTCCTTTTTACGAGTATGTTCAGTCCAAAGGTTTGCCGATCATGTTTCATACCGGTTCGTCGGTCTTCCGAGGATCACGGATTAAATATGCCGATCCGCTGCTACTGGATGATGTGGCGGACGAATTTCCCGATCTGCCGATTCTTCTGGAACACGGCGGCCGGCCATTCTGGTATGACCACGCATCATGGATGCTCACTCGGCATTGCAACGTTCATATCGGAATTGCGGGGATCGCTATAAGGCATTTACCCCGACTTTTTCCTAACTTGGAAAAGTTCTCCGACCGATTTATTTTTGGTAGTGACTGGCCGGGCATGTATGACGTCAAGGGCCTTGTGGATAGGGTAAAAGCTTTGCCTTACGCAGACGAGACCAAGGCGGCCATCCTGCATGGAAACGCGGAAAGGCTGCTGGGAAAAGCAAAGAATGCCTGATATCTTGACTGAAAGGAGATAGCAAAATGACTAGTCCGACATCCAAAGAAGCAAAAGAAAACAACATCAAAAAATTAATCGGTGAGATCTGGGAGCAAGAATGTGGACGCAATAAAGATGACTTAACGTCAGTTGTCTTTGATGACCGAAATTTTATTGTAGTTAAAACTTGTGATAGAGAAGCAGAAATTCATGACAGTTTATTTGATGATTATTTTAGATCAACGGATGAACAAAAAAAGCAGAGTGCTAGAAAAAACATAAAAAATTTTTTAGATGAGAAAATTTAAGATTTTTATTCTTTGGCCTTGGATTAAAGTCCACCAAACAAGGAGGGGCGTGAATTAAGTGAAATCTCTTATTTTATTAATATCTTCAAACCTCAAATACTCAGACTGCAGCTTTGAAGATAGATAATTATCAATTAATTCTATTATTTATCAATTTTGATGTTTTGCGTTACCTTTGTTTCTCCAATATGGTATGGGAAAGTCAGTGTTGTGAAGGACGCAAGGTTTTATTACATCGCCTCAACTTCCGGAAACAATAAAGAAATATTATGCTTCTGTCTTCGCTCGGCCTTTTGCTGCTTATCGGACTTGTTGCGGGAATAGCCTCTGGTTTATTCGGCATTGGTGGAGGCGTTCTTATTGTTCCCGCTCTTGTCTATCTCGTCGGATTCTCGCAACATATGGCCATCGGAACGAGTCTTGCCATTTTGCTTCCTCCTGTAGGACTTGCAGCTGTTCTACAATATTACCGTTACGGCCAGGTCAATATTAAAGCCGCATTGATTGTCGCCGCAGCCTTGTTTGTGGGCGGCTGGCTGGGTGCAATCCTGGCTAATCATTTATCGGGCCCGCAACTGAAGCTGGCGTTTGGAATTTTTGTGGTGGGCATGGGCATCTACCTGGTGTACGAGGCACTGCGTCAGTTGTCCCTGTTCTGAACATCTAATTGTAATCCGAAGGTTTCATTTCACCGGGTAGATTATGGGAAAGCCAAGGAGGAAAAAGCATGACCATGCAAAACATCCGCAGCGCTTTGGGCTGGTGTTCCCTGATGAGTCTTTGTCTGCTGTGCGTGTGGTTTTTATCTTTCACCCTTGCGCATGACTGGATGTATCACCTTCACAATCGATGGTTTCACTTATCGCCTGAAACCTTCGATTCAATTCATTATGCCGGCATGGCGCTTTTTAAAGTAGAGATCTGGCTACTAAACCTGATCCCTTACCTGGCTCTGCACATCGTCGGTCAAAAAGTTTGAAAAAAGGAATATCATCATGCGTTCCGGCATATCGGTTGACCTAAAGCAGAATACCTCGTTGGAAACCGTTCTAGCTGCTCAGAAAGAGGGATACCCTTTCCTGGAAAGGCTTTATCAGGAACTCCACAGTCATCCGGAGCTTTCCGGAAAAGAGGAAAACACTTCCCGGGTGATGGCGGCGGGGATGGTACAGGCGGGATTCAGCACTACACAACATGTCGGCGGTTACGGAGTTGTAGGGGTGATGGAAAACGGCCCCGGCCCCGTCGTAATGATCCGGGCGGATATGGATGCCCTGCCGGTTACGGAGGCAACTGGTCTTTCTTACGCCAGTCAAGTAAAAACGCTGACGGAAACAGGACAGGAAGTCGGTGTGATGCATGCCTGCGGCCATGATGTCCACATGACGGTTCTTGTGGGAGCAGCCCGGTTGCTGGGACGCTTCCGGGATCTCTGGCAGGGAACCTTGATCCTGGTTGCCCAACCGGCGGAAGAAAATGCAAAAGGTGCCGCAGCCATGATCGCCGACGGCCTTTTTTCCCGTTTTCCCCGTCCCGACTCCATTCTTGGCCTCCACGTGCTGCCTGAACAGGCGGGAACCTTGTTTTATCACGAGGGTTGCTGGTTCGCCGGCTCTACGACTATTGAGCTGACCGTATTCGGCAGGGGTGGGCATGCCGCCCGGCCCCACGAGGCGATAGACCCCATTGTACTATCGGCTCGGATGATCCTGGCGTTTCAGACCCTGATCAGCAGGGAGACCGACCCGGTTGAACCGGCCGTGCTTACCGTATCTTCTTTTCACGCCGGCACTAGAGACAATATCATCCCGGAATCCGCCACTCTCCAGATCAGCCTCCGCGCTTTCAGTCGTGAACAGCATGACCGGCTGATCAATGCCCTGAAGCGAACCGCCGACGGCATCGCCGGTTCTGCCGGCATCTCCGCGGATCAGTTTCCCAGGCTTTCCATTCGGGGCTGCACACCAGCCCTTTACAACAATCCACAACTCACTCGAAGACTTGTCAGGGCTTTTCGCCGTGCCTTCGGCCGGTCCAGGGTTGTTGAAAAGCCGGTTTTGACTGCGTCGGAAGATTTCTCCTTTTTCGGAATGACGGAACATCAAATCCCACTTTGCTTTTTTGGACTGGGAATGGTTGATCCACAAAAGTCGCCCTATCCGCTTCACAGTCCCCATGTAGCGCCCCTCCCGGAACCGACGATTCTTACCGGCGTGGCCGCCATGGCGGCAGCCGTGTTGGAATTGATGCCCATCCCGAAGCAGAAATGATAAAAAAGACGATAAAACGAAAGCAACAGGACAATTCATAAGGTGCACTGCTGGAATCAACTGAGTCCAAGAGAGTCTCGGACATTGATTCGGCAAGAATTAACCGCTAACAGGAGGTGTCAAAATGCAGGTACTGGTTACGTATTTTTCCCGGACGGGACACACGAAGATGTTGGCCGAAGCAATAGCCCAAGGCGTTTCGGAGGTTGATCAGGTCAAATGCCTGCTAAAGCCGATCTCCGAAGTAACGAAGGAAGACTTCACCAATTCCGACGGGGTAATAGTCGGCTCCCCCGTTTATTTCGGGGGCATGGCGGCGGAAGTAAAGGCTCTGCTGGATTCCTTTGTCGGCGTTCGCCCGAAAATGGCCGACAAGATCGGCGCCGCCTTTGCAACTTCCGGAGATCTTTCCGGCGGCAAGGAAACCACTCTCATCTCACTGATCCAGACCCTCTTAATATACGGGATGATTGTCGTAGGAGATCCCATGGATGCCACCGGCCATTACGGCGTCTCCTGCGTGGGAGAACCAGATACGGCAACCCGGGTCAACGGGAACAAACTCGGCAAAAGGGTTGCCACCCTGGTCAAAAAGCTGAGAGGCTGATTCAAGGCGTTTTCATATTCATCGCCATGCGCCGCAGAGCGTCATGAAACAGGACATCCATCCGGGTATCTGAAATAACCCGTTCCACAAATCCCACC
This sequence comes from Syntrophus sp. PtaB.Bin001, assembly GCA_002067815.1. Classification (GTDB taxonomy): domain Bacteria; phylum Desulfobacterota; class Syntrophia; order Syntrophales; family Syntrophaceae; genus Syntrophus. The sequence goes on from MVQR01000123.1 coordinate 4,941, forward strand.
CCGAAGGTCGGATGGCGGATCACGTCGCCGGCGTTAAAGGGGTCACGGATGGAATACGGCAGGATATTTGCGCCATCCTTGAGGTCCTCATGTTTCTGCGTCCACTCTTTAAGCGTCGGCTTCTGCCGCCCGGTGGAAGCCGACGACGCACTTCCTGTTTTAACCTTTTTCGACCGCGTGGCCCCGGACTTGATTTCCGGTTTCGGTCCCCGATACTTGTGCTCGGCCCCACAGGTCCGGCATTTTACCTTATCAATTGTCCCTCCGGACTCGTACATGACGACATGGGACAATGTCAGTTTACAACGCAGGCAATACGCATCAATAAGATCACCGACGGAAGACATTAGTACTCCTTCAAGATATTTTCGCGGGAAACAGCGAGGGCAAGCCACCGGTAATCGTCCCCTCGAATAACCGGTCGGCTGTGAAGGGAAAAAGCCAAAAGGAATTATTTTTTAACGGGAAGAAAATCGCCTATTTAATCCCGAGACTGTCAAAGTATTGTTTAACGCTGCCGATCGTTGCGATAAACATTCTGGAACCGGTCATAACAGTGAAGACGTCATTTCGATTGCCGCAGACATCGGCAAATTCCGGTCCAATGATGACCGCCGGTTCAGGTGCATCCTGTTGCCGTTGCAAGGCGTTGACGTACATATCAAGGCGTTCCTTGAGAATCTGGAAATAGTCAATCTGCTGTCCTACAACCAGTCCGAATGTTTCGGAAAGATTCTGTGAAAACTCCTGAATCGCCTGCCAGTAGCAGGCACCGATAATGCTCTTGTGGGGGCTGTTTTCCAGGTAGTAAGGAATGGCCCATCCCACACTGATTATCTTCAGGATTTGCAGTTCGTACTCAACGGAGGTGCGCTTGATGTCGGCGGCCTCATGAAGACCGACAACCAGCTCCTTTATGTCTTCTCGATCCACGGCAAAGTTAAAGAGGTCTTCAGCTGCCTGCTCGATACCTGATTTTGTTTCTGATGATTTTTCCATAATTAAAATTCCTTTACATGTAAACTCGGTTTCCGGCAACATGTTAAATTTGACCGTTCAAAAATTCATTTCTGATATTAATTGCCGTTGTCGCAGCAACGTTGTTTCCTTATTTACAGAAAACATGAAAAATTTAAAGTACATCCTCTAAATACCAACCATACCGGGAGAACCGGAGCGGTTTCACTCAATCCCCTGTTTTCCCCCTACCAGTTTTTAGTTGGGATAGTTTCCGTAACCGGGCCGTATTGTTTTATTCTTCAACTATGGCAAGATACAGGGTTAAATATTGCCTATTATTTAGGCAATCCGTTAAACCTCATTTAATTTTTATCATTTGAGCATTTTTTCCCACAGAAATCTGTGAAGTTGTCAACAGGACTGTTGATAGAACTCACATAACATCGGATATTTTTTACGATATCCCCGTCAACAACCTCGGCTCGGCAACATCGAATCAACAAGAAAAAAGATTTTCTCAAAATCCGGATTTAACACAGGGAAACAGTAAGAGAATCGAAAGGGAACAGCAGAAAAGACCAAAACAAAGAGCCACCCGGTTCGCTAAAAATGGGTGGCTCTTTGTACTTCAAACATATGAGATTATTTTTTGCCCACGGCATCCTTCAGCTTCTTGCCGGCTGTAAATTTGGGGACCTTCTTTGCCTTGATCTTCATCGGTTTTCCTGACTGCGGATTTCTGCCGGTTCTTGCCGCTCTTTTGGCGACCTTGAACGTTCCGAAACCGATGAGCGTTACGGACTC
>MVQR01000124.1 GCA_002067815.1 Syntrophus sp. PtaB.Bin001
GATAGGGGTAAGAATCCAGTACGGCCGCCGGCAATCCGGCGAGGTGAGCCCTCCCGGTAAGTGCAAAGAAAAGAGAATTCGGCCGACGGCTCAAGGGGATAGTCGTGGATGAGGAGTCCGCCTTCGGCATCCACGTTTCCCGTAAGAGCGAGCAGTGCCTGGAGGGTGCGTGCCTTCCGAATCCGCCGCATCTTGTACGGAAGGCCATCCTTTAGCCTTCCACTGAGCTCAATGCAGCGTGGACCGTTCCCACGATCTGAGCTGAAACATCCAAAAGATGACAGGCTTCATAGGCCTTCAAACAGCGCCTCCACCCGCGTCCTGATCTGTTCGACATCGCCTTTGGAGTAATCCGTTTCTATTTTCAAACCGGGCAATCCATGTCGCTGTTGAATGTGCTTCATTATTTTATGAGACTCAACATTATACGAGTGGCAGGCATGCAGAACGATATCGATGACAACATCCGGCTTAAATCTATCAATCAACCGATCGATCATTTCAAGACGGGCCTGATTCGGCGTCATGCAGGAACAGGGAATCTTCAAGGTGGCTTCGGCTACGGCCCTCAGGGGATCGCCGCTATTCTCCGCAATCCGGAAGGCGTAATTTTTCATCCCGCTGCAGGCCTCCAGGGCCACAATCACCCCACCGGCTTCCTCGATGATCTGCAGTACCTTGCACGCATCCCCGCCGACCGGACAGCCGCTTACCAGCACCCTCGGGGAAGATGAAGTTCCGAAAAAAATCCCTCCGGCAATCCGCTCATCCAGCATGGCGGAACTTTTTTCTATAAGGTCCTGAAATTCCTTGCCGGTAGTGACATGTTCGAGGCCGATGATGTCGTATATCTCCCGCCAGTGGACGGGAGAGGGACAACAGCCCAGGTAGGAAAAAAAACGGTCCATCAGATCGTTTTTGCCGTTGGTCTCCCGTATTTCCTCTTCAATCCGGTCGTCGGAAATACTGACCTGAAAAGTCGTTTCCAGAAAATCTTTGAGTTTGCGAACTGTAATCGTCCATCGCTCCAGAGCCTCAGACTCATCGGGCAGTTGGGGAAGGTCCATGATGTGGATGGGTTTCAGAGGGGAGATAAGTTCGAACATCTTCTTCTTGCCGTCGCAGGTGGTTTCCCCGATCACGGCGTCGGAAAGGGCGAAAAACGGGCAGGAGTCAGTCAGGATGAATCCATAACTCGATTTGATCAGCGGACAAAGATTGGCGGGCAGAACCGCTTCCGCAGCCGGAATTGTACGGTGAGAAACGGCGCAGAGGGAAAGAGGAACGGCGTCCATGGCTCGGATCAGCTCGACCGGAGCGTAGCTGCAGTACAGGCCGACCAGACGGATTCCCTGCTCTTTCCTGTTCAGGATGTGGGTTAGGAATCTGCGGATTGGATCTGTGACCTGCTGATCGGCAATCAGAGGCGGAATATCCGCCAGTGCGGTTTGAGTCATCTCGCTTCTTTAGAAATTCAGGATTTTTCTCTTTCGAACAGACCGGAACTGAAAGCTGGTACTTGTTGATTTAGATCCCTAATATTTTGATTATTGGAATATGTCAAATTCTAATTATTTATATTATGCAAGGGATAATAGAGAAGGCGCATGGGAAATTCCCGAGAAGGAAAATTGGCGGCGCAAAGTTTGCTAATAAGAAATGTTCCGGCATATTTGCTTAAGGAAATAGAATAAGGAGAATTTCATGTTGAAAAGGTTGATCTGTTTGGCCGCCCTGTTCGCAATGGCTTCTTTCCTCATGGGTTGTGGATTGTTTACCAGGGAAAACAGGCCGACGCTCAATGTCCTGGATCGAACTGTGGAAAAGGCGGAATTGGCGAAATCGCCGGCAACTCAAATTGCCCTGTTTCCCGTTGCCCTGCCCGTGGGAGTAACTGCCGGCGTAGTGGACGCCTTTGTCTTTATTCCGGCATTTTCCGCCCAGAAAGCATTCTGTGACACGGCGGCTGTTGTCTGGGAAAACCCCCAGGGCTCCGATTTCCGGCAGGCGATGCTGATTGTTCCGAAAATAGCGATAACCCCTGTATTTTTCGTCGGTGATTGGCTGGCAACGTCACTTTTCCATATCCGTGAAATAAAACCGGTAAGGGGAGCCATATGCGGAAAATAACAGTTTTGTTAATTGCGCTGCTGGTTTTGGGAGGCTGTGCCTTCAAGAACAGAAACAACACGCCCTTGCTCAATTTGACGGAGAAACATCTGGTGCCCAAGACGCAGCCCGCCAAAGCGTTCAGTTATCCGATTACGATTCCTTTGAGCTTCCTGGCGGTTATGGTTGATATTGTCATTATTCACCCTGTAATGGTTACCGATGACGCCGCCCGGGACGCAAAAGACTTGCTTTGGACCATTTCAGAGTCGGATTGGGAAAATCGATACTTGACGACGACGGCTTCCTGTGTACCGCGAACCGTGGCCACTCCGATATTCTTTGTTGGTGATTGGCTCGCCAGAAGCCTTTTTGATATTACGGGAAAATCGGCAGAAACCGGGAAGATCGAAGAGGCAAAAAGGTTAAAGGAGAAAACATCAAAGGAAGAAGCACAAAATGCCCTCAGCCAGGGAGATTTTGATAAAGCTATCTCGATGGCCAAAGAAAATGTGAGTCGCGGTTATGATAAGGAGTGGAATGCGATTCTGCTGTCGGCGCTGATCATGAAGAAGGATGTGGCAGGAATAGCGGAATCGAAAAGTAAGTTGGATGCCATGGTCGATATAAAGCCTGAATATTTTGACTCTTTCCTGAAACTAATTGAGGAATCGGCGCCGGTAGAGCAGATCAGAATGCTTTTGCTGATACAAAAGCATTTTTGGAAATTTCACACTAAAGAAGCGGCTGAAAGAATCGAACAAACGGCACTTACGTTAAAAGGACTCTTGAAAAGTCAGGATAGGGCCGTTGTTGCCACATCTATTGCAACGTTGTCTCGGTTAAGGGGTTCCTCAGCTGCCAAGAAAGTGCTGGAAGAAGTATCAAAAGGCGATGATCCTGTCTTATCGGCCTTAGCCCGGGAAGCTCGGTGAGAAAAAATAAACCGGATTAAAATGGCTGGGAGTCCGTCGGGGTTGTCCTTGCGAACAATCATCGCTTGTCCCGCCTCCGCCGCCAAAGCAACCAACAGTAAATTGTTCCGTTAAGGACAAGAACCGCAGCCCCCAGGCCTGTCTGAAGCTCGGGGGTGAGCCTGTCCGGGTAGACTATAGGAACAATATAGTGCTCAATGAAGCCGTGCTCATAGGCGCTTTGCCCGCCGATCCGACGAAGTCTCCATTCCAAAGTGGTCAATGGACAAAGCCATCCTTGAAATTCAATTAACGCCCCCCAGATTGCCGATGGAAGATGGAAGATCCAAAGCCGGTTCCATCGGATTGTTAGAAACCCTCCAAAAACTACAAAGATTATGAATGCCAGGTGAATAGTCACTACCAGATCGGCAAGTATTCGATAGATCATTGCATTTTCGTCTTCACCGCGCTTTGATCGTCTATTAAATACTAATGAGCAGCGATCATTGAGCACCTTCTTCAGAAGCCTTGAAGTCAAGTACTTTCTGATCCGCTTCCGAGGCCAGCGGTCCATGTGGTGAATTGTCCATACAGCACATGCCGTTAAATATGGCGCCATCCATCATGGTCATGCTTTTTGTATAAATATCACCGAAGATTCTTGCCGTGCCTTTAATTTCCACGCTGTTTTTACCTATCAGGATTCCTTCGATCCGACCGGCGATTGAGATGCTGTTTGCCGAGATGTCGCCTTTGACGCTGGCTTTTTCACCGAGAATGACCTTTTCACCCTGCAGATTTCCCAAGATTGACCCTTCCACCAGAATAGTGCCGAGCGATTCCACGTCGCCGGTTGTTTTGGAATTCTCACCCAGGACCATTTCAAGCTTATCGGATTTTCTGTTGAACATTAAGATTAACCCTCCGTATGGTTTAGGGGATTTTGTCCTTTGCCGTTGTGCAGGACCACATAATGGCAATGGCTTCCTGTAGATGACCCCGTGGATCCGGTGTAGCTGATGACCTGCCCGCGCCTGATATGTTGGCCGACTGTGACGACAATTTTGCTGTTATGGGCGTAAAACGTTTCGAATCCATGGCCGTGGGCGATAACGACCACATTGCCGCCTCCGCCGCTCCAGCCGGCGAAACTGACGACGCCGTCCGCCGTTGCCTTAACGGGAGTTCCCGTGCCGGCGGAAATATCGATCCCCCGATGAAATTCCGAATGTCCTGAAATCGGGTTGATTCTCTCCCCGTAGTGGGAAGTGATCCGCCCCTCTACGGGCAATCCCTTCGGAGTCGCCATATAAATGTCTTTCTGTGTTTGCAGATAATCCCTGATGGCGCTCACCGTCTGCATGGAGTGTTCGATCTGCTTTTCAACCTGATCGATGTCAAAGTCGCCGATGTCGGATACCTCGACTTTTTCCAGGATTTTATCTTTTGTTCCCAGGGAAATCAGTCGGTGGAGATCCTTTTCCGCTTTCTTCAGCGATATGAGGGTCGTTTTTAAATCGGCAATTTTCCTGGAAGTGTCCTTGATTTGCTTTTCCATGACCAGATAACGACTCTCCATTACCTGGTAACGAACAAAATCGGGAATGAGGGAACAGACGTACACGAGGCCCACGACAGACAAGGCAAGCGAGATGAGAATCCCGGCAGCCGGAATATTTATGTTAAACGCCCGTTTTGTGTTGTTGTGGGGAATGAACATGATGGTGACAGGTTTGAAGGCCGTGTTACAAAAATTTTTTAATTTGTCGTAAAACTGCATTATGAGGCTCCGTTGTAGATACAGGATCATCGCCCATCACGGCAAAGCAGAGAAACAGGACAACGGCGGAATCTCTGAAGCCCTTGTTGGGCTGATTAGTTTGCGCAAAAGGAACGTGAGGCGATCTGTAAGACATTATAAACTTAAGCGCCTATCACTGAGCGAAGTGAAACATGCCACAGGGGATAATTAAAAATCAAGAATATTAATTGGTAAAAGCTTTGATTTACGTGAACGGTGTTTGAAATAAACGTAATGTATATGAGATCTTACAAAGTATTGATGCGAATTTTGATGTCAGAAAGGAATAGTGCAAACGTTTTGCAAGAAAGGCAATAAAATTGTTAAGCAAGAAAAAATAGAGACTCGGGATTAATCCTGATGAATGTTACTTAAGCAACGGCTGCAAGGCAAAGTATATCAGCGCGGAAATGAGCGCTGATGCCGGAATCGTAAGAACCCAGGCCCAAACGATCGTTCCGGCAACGCCCCAGCGGACGGCGCTGAGCCGGATTGTGGAGCCGACGCCGACAATGGCGCCGGTGATTGTATGGGTCGTGCTTACCGGGATTCCCGCCAGAGAAGCGCCGATGATGGAAATGGCAGCCGCCGTCTCCGCGCAGAACCCGCCTAAGGGGCGGAGCTTGGTGATCCGGGTACCCATGGTTTTGACGATCCTCCAACCGCCGGAAACCGTTCCCAGGGCGATAACCACATAGCAGAGAATCACGACCCAGAAGGGGATGTGAAAGGTTGCTCCCAGCAAACCCTTGCTGTAGAGGGCCATGGCGATGATGCCCATGGTTTTCTGTGCGTCGTTCATGCCGTGCCCCAGACTGTATGTCGCTGCGGAGAAGAGCTGCATCTTCCGGAAGATATTATCCATTTTGGCCGGATTCGTCTTGCGGAAAAGATTCAGGACGATAACCATCAGAACAAACCCGAGGATCATTCCGATTGTCGGTGAAACTACGATAAAAAGGGTTGCCTTTGTAATTCCTTTCCAGACCAGAACCGTCGATCCTCCCTTGACTATGCCGGCGCCGATCAATCCGCCGATCAGGGCGTGGGAGGAGCTGCTTGGCAGACCGAAGAACCAGGTAATGAGGTTCCAGATGATGGCGGCGCCGAGAGCGGCAAAGATCAAGAGGTTGTCGATAATATTCGGATTAATGATGCCGGTGCCGATGGTCTTGGCTACGGGGACGCCGATAAAGAGAACCGCGGCAAAATTGAAGAAGGCCGCCCAGATCACGGCATATTTGGGCGGGAGCACCCGTGTGGAAACCACGGTGGCGATGGAGTTGGCGGAGTCGTGAAAACCGTTGATGAAATCGAAAACCAGGGCGACTACGACAAGAAAAATGACAAAGACAAGTGAATCAAACATTTTTCAGAACAATTCCCCCGGTAATATTGGATGTATCTTCGCAGGCCTCAATGCCTCTTTCTCCACTCGTCGCGGCCGCTGCGGGAAGGCTCAAAACCAAATCGTCAAACCGCTTCAAACCTATTATAACTCAAACTATTCTTTCTTGTGCATTGAAAAGCTTCTTCAGAATATTTTCCCGACAGCAATGAATCGGGCCGGCGCAGTTCATACAGCAGAAATGTTTCAATTTGATGACAGAATGATGAATTTTTTGTGATGTTTCCGGTTGAGTGTGTGTTGAATTAATTCCAAATGATCCGCAGCATAATGGAATTATTTAACTTTTTTCAAGAAATTACCTGTGGTATGGAGAAAGCGAAAAATTTGAAAAACTCAACAGAGGAGGAAATATGGTTAAGCGCTGGCTTTTCTTCTTATTTTTAGTTTTTGTCATGACCGGTTGTGCCGGTCATAAAATGGCGCTTACCAAAGGCCAAACCAGCATCGATGTAACAAAAAAATCGA
>MVQR01000125.1 GCA_002067815.1 Syntrophus sp. PtaB.Bin001
GTTCGGAATCCCACGATTCCCTTTTCACGTTCACTTGGTAAGAGAGATGTGCCATCGGGAAAGAAAATGATAATTTCAGTCGAAAATACCGGCTGGCCTGCAAAATTCACTCATGTTCTAAAGCCTTTTTCACGTTCGGCTTCCCAAATTATAGCCGTGATTTCCAGCGATTTGCCGGTCCAGATTCAAGAAAATTCCGCCACATTTTTTATGGATGGCATTTTTATAGGGCTACAGGAATTCTGTTTTATCGGTCGGGAGAAAAAACTGTTTTTGGGTAGCGATCCTTTAGTTTTTGCGGAAGTCAAGATGCTGTCAAAACCGAATGAAATTGCCGAAATTGACGAGGGAAAGCAGAAGTGGAATTGGCACTGGCGAACGCATGTAAAAAATGAAAGCGGCAATGAAGTAAATGTAATGATTGAAGAACCGATTCCACAAATAAGAGATCGCAGGATCAAATATGAAGTCAGAGGGGAACCGGCATTTTCTGAAGAACAACCATTAGGAAGCCGTAAACTTGTTATGGCCCCTCGGAGTGAATGCGCTTTTGAGACCTTTGTGAATATTGAAGCGCAGAAGGACTTGAACTTGGAAATGACCTGGACCCCTTGAGATTATGTTGGAGCGGTTTTAAACAAGGGGCTTGCCGCCGTTTAGTTTTTCGTAAATCCTAATGTACTGGGCGATCATAGTTTGTAGGTCGTACTTTTCCCTTGATTCCTTCATTATTCGCCGAATTTGAGCTTCACGGACATTCAAGGGCTTTCGGTGAAAATGCACGCTTTTTTCCAAGCCGTACCACAATCCTCCCGTATCGTAGTCGCGGAAAAGAAAACCATTCCCCACATTTTGCGGAGCACCATCCATCTTCAATCTCAATTCCGTGATTTTATCATGATATCCGCCGGTATCACGATTTGTCGCCGTTGCGCCGAAGAGATTCCCGACCTGGTCAATTTGACCGCATGGCTCGTAGAGAGACGCACCGAAAACATCGCTTGCTGCTGCATAACCGAGCATTGACAGACCTTCGTCAAACCTGTGGTAGGCGATTTTTCCCTGGGAAGCATAAGCAATTTTTCCCAGAATATCGACATGAGTCCTGTCGCTGCCGATTCCGTCACCGACAACAGCAATCTGGGCATCAGGATAGGCGGTTATGAATCGCTGAGCAATGGCTTCCAGAAGTTCGACTCCTTTCTGGACAGGATCCAGACGAGAGGGCCAATAAAATAGAATTGCATTAGGATTGACGTTTAGTCCGGTCCTTTTTTGGAATGCCACAAGGTTTTCTCTCTTGGCCTGAATTATTGGATCGTCCGGTCCGTATTTCCGCACAAGAAACGGACAATTTTCCGGGTACATTACGGAAGCAGGAGCATTAATGATTGCACGGGCGGCATCATTGAAATACTTGGCTTTAACCTCGTTACGAACGCTAGGTGGAACAATCGGGCGGTCCAGGAAAAAATCTTCGACGACTTCGCGAAGAAATTTCTCTCCCACAAAATTGACCAAAGTCGCATTCTTGATCGCCGTAGCCTGACAGTCAATGCAAGTCTGTCCATAGGACTCTGAATAATAGAGGTACTCGGAAATGCTGTTCAGATTGATCCCGGAGATAAGGTCCAACGGGAGATTTTCAGTAAAAACATTGTGAACGGTATGAAGAATGGGAACCTCTGTAGATTTTGCATATGCCGTAATAGCTCCGCCGGCCATCCAATCGTGGCTGTGAATGATCAGCCTTCCTTCGTGCCTTGATCTGACGGTTTTGATGACATTGTTAACGATTTCGCGTTGAAATTCCGCTGCAGTCCGAAGGGGATCTCCTGAGTATGCGCTGAGATTGTCGGCGAATACTGCAGAACTTACAAGATATATGTTTTCCGGATCGATTTTGTAACGGACCTCACGCCATTGACGTTCCGTCATCTGAGATTCCAGTTGAAAACGCTTCTTCAGATTCAATGTGGCCAGGTGGACATCAATACCCCTTTCCAGAAGTCCTTCACAAAGAGCAGAAACTACCTCGCCCTGACCGCCACTCTTGCCGGAGATATATTTTGCCAACATCCCCATGTCATTAGGCAATCTCCCGGTTTCCGGAGTGATCAAAAGAATCGGTGTTTTTTCCGCTTTCTTCAAAATCTCGAAACGTTGAATAAACATTTCGAGATAGTCGATTTTACGTGTCAGGATCTGTGCGGCACGAATGGTGGATCTGTCATAAGGATTGTCATAACGGCAAAGGACATGTTCTTCATCAGATTTTTCATTAAGATAGAATATCTGGTCGGAAGTCGTCAGGTGACGCCAACGGGTAAGAAACTCGCCGCCAGCGCGGTGAGCCGCACCTTCAATATTTTCTATGTCCTTGAAGAGTTCATATTGTGTAGGACTTACCAACCAACCAAAGGTATTTCTGGCAACATCCGCCCACGATGAAGCGGACAGTCCGTGAATGTCCAGAACCGGGCAGGGGACATCTTTCGAACTGTCAGAAAAGCTTGTCGGGGTATCAATGCGAATGTCCGTGTGTTTTTCCAGTGTCGCCGGCAATTCACGCCAAAAATCAAAGATACCCTTGTCTTCGCGGATATATCCACCAATATGTAGCAGATCATATCCCAGCAGAACGACAGTGCCGTTCGCATGTGCGATCGCTTCGGCGTATTGTTCCGCAGTGGTAGGATGGCCGTGGAAGCGGAAGGCGATATCGTTACTGAGATTGCGATTGCGGGGAATGACTATCAGATTGGTATCCCTGGCTCGAAATGCTGTATTGGGAATAAGTGCTCCGGTTTGCTGAGAAGTCTGCGAATATTCCCTCGATTCACATAATATGGAATGATAACCCATATCAGCGACGATATCAGCCAGTGTGTTGTTGTACATGAGCTCGGTATTTCTAAAAGATACGGGAAATACACCGAAAAGCTTCCGTATCCTTTCCCGATGAAGAGATACCTGATCCCGAAATTCCTGCTTATGCGGATCTGCGTAAAGACAAGTCAGGGAGTGATAATAAGTTTCGTCAAGCAATTCCACCTGTTGACTTTCTTTACCGGCATCAAGAAGAGTTCGCAGAGCATTGATGACGACGGGGTTATAAAGCTGTGCCTGCTCAAGAAACGTTCCTGACATGCTCAATGTAATACGGAACTTGGGATACTTAAGGATAAGTTCGGTAAACATCAGTAAGGCCGGTAGATAAGAACGTTCGGAAGATTTGAGAAAAATGTTTTTATTTTCTTCATCCCAAAGAAACTTATCCCTATCGGGATGAAGACGGAAAGGCTGGTGAAGCTGAAAATAAAAAATTACGGAGGTCATGGCTTATTGATGTGAATTATCTTTGGATTGGAAATCTGATCAGTTCTGTGTACCGGACAACTCATTCCTATCAGTGAGATATTGAGATACCAAATATTTCGTTTTTATGAGGATTTTACCATAATGTGCGGCATCTCTCTCTGCGTAATAAAACTTTTCAACATAGTAAGAGCTTTCCGATATTTTTTCAAGAAATGAATTGAATTTCTCAAGTTGCTTGAATGAGTTTACAAATAATTCTCCCCAATTATTCATGCTGATGACGCTGAGTTGCCGGATATCATCTGAATTTTGATTCATAGCGAAATTGATTATGATGAACAATTTTTCAATGTGCGCCGGACGAAGAAAATTTTCAAAATCGATTGAGCTCACGTCATATACGCCGAATATTTCGTTAATTCTTCTGATTAGATTGATAATCTCAGGCATGGTTGCATAGGTTTTATTGGGCGCCATTCGCAGTTGCCCCGGAAAGTAAAGGCCGTTCCAGGAAAGATAAGCGAGGCAGTGCACCAGATCTGACTTTTCAACAATCACCTTTGCAGTGTTATTTTCAGGAACTACCTGCCATATTCCGTCTCTAAAGTGCAGCGTGAGCGTGGGCAGATTTAGTGTATCTAGTGGTTTGTGCAGGGGCTGAATCTTGTGTGATTTCTTTTCCAATGAAGCGGAAAGTTTACGACCGAGAATTGTAAGATCCTGAGGCGCAACGTTTCCGTTCGCATTACTGGCCATACGGGAAATATCCTTATAGATGTCTACCAGCAGCATTACAATCAAGTTGCCGAATTGGACCTGAGATGTATAACTCCAATTCGCAAATCGATTGAGCTCGTAAATCGTTTCCCTGTCAAGATTGTATTTCCGAAAGAGCTCCTGAGCGGTTTCCTCTTTAATTGTCATGGTTTTGGAAAATAATTTAACATCGTATCTCAAGTAGAAGCATTTAATAATGAATTTAAATGTCTGAGAATCCATGTCCTGGGACTGACAATGATCCATAACGGATGTAAGAGTGAAAACGCTGGGATCAGAAAAAGAATAAGGCTTACTGGATTGACTGAGAATAAAGCGTCTGAAACGGTGACAAAGAAGGTCCTCTTTGGGCGATTCAAGAAACATCTTCAGCAACAACATTTTTAGAATGGATTTTAAAGGATGGGTGAGTGACTTGTTGAACTGCCAAAGAGCGGCGCCAAAGGATTCATCATTGTCGATAAAATCCAGATCTCCCATGTCGATAAAATCGTAGTAAACAGAAGGTGCGGACTGGCAGATTCGAGCAATTTCATCATAATTCATCGTATTATGAGGGTCATAGCATACCCACCAAAGGGGAATTTTACCGGCAATTAAGATGGTTGTCCGGTAGAACTCCTCTTTGAGAACTTTCTTTTGTGTGCTGCCGCAACTTTCATAGTCCACGCCGCCGAAGTTACACCGTCTTACATCTTCAATATTGCTTATGAAAAAATGCACAGGAATTTTTTGATTTTGATTGAGCCAGTCTTCGATCAATTTTGTCTTTTCGACGAATTGTGCATAAGATGTTTTGTCATATTGAGATTTGTCGATGCAAATCCAAATATCGCAATCCGAATGTGAGGTCTGACTGATCGTGCCGATGCTACCGATTGTATAAATGCCTTCGATCATAAGCCCTTTATCGGTCAATTTGAGGATGGGGGCATCGGTCCGGATATTGAAAATTTTTTTAAAAACAGGCTCACGCTTCAGGATTTCGTTTTCGGCTTCAATGTTGAAAACACGGAAATTATGCTTTATATGCTCGATGTATCCGGGAATCGACGATCGGTTGACGCTAAGCAACCAGGGAAGAAGGTAAAGAATTGATTCGCTGTCTTTGGGGGCTAGCTGAGCGAAGATACGTTTCCGGAACCTATTGTACTCAAGAAATGTATTTTTATTATAGGTTAGAGTTCTATATATATCCATTTCGTTCCTCGATTAAGGAAACATCGACTAGCTTGTATACGCTCATGAGTAAGTAAAAGTCAATAGCCACTGCTGTGTATTGAGTACGTAAGGAAATATAAGCTTTAACATAGATAAAAGATGATTGTTTCAAAAAAGGAAGATGCGGGATACTAGGAATCAAAGGAATAGAAGGCTTCCGGAGATAAAATATCCGGCGGACTTGCCGATTACGGCCAGGCGTGAAGAAATAGTGCGAGCCATTTCCCAAAATAAGGTGGTTGTTATTACAGGGGAAACCGGTTCAGGAAAGACAACGCAACTTCCAAAGATGTGCCTGGAAGCGGGAAGGGGCTTGTATGGAATAATCGGTTGTACACAACCGCGGCGAGTCGCGGCAATTACCGTGGCGGAAAGAATTGCCGGAGAGCTGGGACAAGATATCGGACAAGCTGTTGGTTACAAAATCCGTTTTGAAGACAGATCAGGCGCTGACCCTTTTATTCGAATAATGACCGACGGGATTCTTCTGATGGAAACTCAGACTGATCCTTTACTGCGAGCCTATGACACAATCATTGTCGATGAAGCGCACGAACGGAACCTCAATATCGACTTCCTGTTGGGTTATCTGAATACACTCATCAGGAAAAGGGACGATCTCAAAATTATCATTACTTCAGCCACAATCGATACGGAAAAATTTGCAGCGGCTTTTGATGGAGCACCTGTAATTGAAGTGACCGGACGGGTCTATCCGGTTGAGGTAATTTATAGGCCGGTTGTGCGGGGAGAGGGCGATTCTGAGGAAATAACTTATGTCGAAGCGGCTGTAAGGGCAGTAGATGAGCTGTATTCAAAACGTTCCTCTAGAGGAGACATCCTCATCTTTATGCCTACGGAACAGGATATACGAGATGCCTGTGAGATGCTCGAAGGGAGAAAGTATGATAATGTCGAAATTCTGCCGCTGTTTGCGCGACTTTCCTGGCCTGAGCAACGACGCGTTTTTCAGAATAAGGATGTTCAAAAAATAATCGTGTCTACCAACATCGCCGAAACATCGTTGACAATACCCGGTATCCAGTATGTCATTGATACCGGGTATGCAAGGATTTCCCTGTATAATCCAAGGACAAGAACAAAAGGTCTTCCTGTGCGTGTAATATCCAGGAGCAGCGCCGACCAGCGCAAGGGACGCTGCGGACGTGTCCAAAACGGAATATGTATCCGTCTTTACGATGAAGAAGATTATTTGAAGCGTCCACAATTTGCGGTTCCGGAAATACTACGATCGAATCTAGCTGAAGTTATTCTCCGCATGTTAAGACTGAATCTTGGCCATCCGGCTTCTTTTCCCTTTATAGATGTGCCGAATCCGAAAAGGATCCGCGACGGCTTTGATGTTCTTAA
>MVQR01000126.1 GCA_002067815.1 Syntrophus sp. PtaB.Bin001
TTTGCGACTTGCAGGCTTCCGGAATTGCTCATATATGTTCCACTCAGACCGAAATCCACCTTTTTTGTATCCCTTCTGTTGCCTCAAAGATTGCCTTTTACACTTTCTCAAAAGATTGGAGGTAACGTTATCCTCCCGTTTTCATTGCCTTATAGACGATTAAGCGTTATGTCTATGGAGTTTTCCCTCTGATGGCATACTGCTTGATCTATTTAAAATGACTGCATTCGTAGCGGCCGGAGCAACAATCCCGTCCTGACATTACAAACTCAGGCTGTCGGTAAATCTAAAATATCGAGGAAGGAGGAGAGGCGATGGAAAACCGAAGGCCGTTTTTCTATGACGTGACGTTAAGGGATGGAAACCAGGCATTAAAGAAACCGTGGAATGCCCAAGAGAAGGAAACCATATTTCTCCAGTTGGTCAAACTTGGCGTACAGGCCATAGAGGTCGGTTTTTCCGGCTCCAGCGACATGGATTTCGAGGCCTGTCGCCATCTTGCGTCAATCGCCCCCCAACAGGTCATCGTTGCCGGACTGGCCAGGGCAAATGAGAAGGATATTCTGAAGGTAGCCGAAGCATTGGTGGAAGCGAACAGCAAAAGGATTCACACCTTTATCGCGTTCAGCCCGTTTCATATGAAGAATGTGCTCAAAAAGTCTCCCCGGGATGTTCGCACGATCGCCGTGGAAGCAGTCGGTTTTGCCCGCGATCTTCTGGGAGACGGCCAGGAAATTCAGTTCTCCGTTGAGCATTTCGGAGACTGCGCCGAAAACCTGACATTCGTGATTGAATCACTCCAGGAAGTCGTGGCGGCGGGGGCAACGGTGATTAACCTTTCCAATACGGTGGAACGGACCCGGCCGCTGCAATTTGTCGAAATGATGAAGACAGTCTTCTCAAATCTACCTGAGGGGGTGATATCTTCCGTTCACTGTCATAACGATCTGGGCATGGCCACAGCCACCACAGTGGAAAGTTTCTTTGCCGGAGCTTACCAACTGGAATGCAGCCTCAATGGCCTGGCGGAAAGGGCTGGAATATCCAGCCTATATGAAGTCGCCATGAGCCTCTACAACTGCGGTATCGACGTTCCACTGGACATGTCCCGTTTTTACGAGACGGCTCACATGCTGGCAGGGATGTCGAGCATCCCCATCCATGAAAAATGTCCCTTAATCGGATCAGATGCACTTGTGCACCGCAGTGGCATACACCAGGACGGCGCCGGTAAAACCCGAGGCATGAAAAAAGGCGCATACCGGACTATCGATCCTTCCTTGATCGGAAGAGGCGGTGAACGCATGAGGTTTACAAGTCAGTCCGGGAAAATGGCCATTTATGAAATAATCCACAAGGCGGGTTATGCCATCACCATCGAGGACGCACTCCGAATCCTGCCCGCTGCGAGGAAGAAAGCAGAGGAAATGGGAGAACTTCCCTTGGAAGTCCTTCTGAATCTTTATATCAACGAATCGGTAAAATCCATCTGAAATTAAGCAATTATAATTTCATATCAAAACGTTTCGGCCGTTGCCTGCCTTTTCCATTCTTCACCGCAAGCTACAGGTTGCCTGCGCAGCCGACTGCCATTATTTAGTTCGCCTTTCTTTGTAATATCCCCCGCCAAATCTCTTCCTATCTCGATTTATTCGTGCAGAAAAGGTCCAACCTTATGTTTCTTGGCCTCATTTCTTAATAATTACCGAAAAATTTTTCTATTTGGAAAGATGCTCCGATGCCGAAAGGCTAAAATCCTACAAAATTGTAGGAATAGTTTGGGTAATTGGTGCAATCTTGTCCGTTTAGGTGGTTTCAAGGCCTTCACAATTAAATAATATGCCGTATTTTCAATATTTTAAGCACACGGCACGGCATTCGCTCTTAGATAAGTAAAGCGTACGCAATTAATAAAAGTCATGCTGCATTCAGGAGGAGTAATTATGAAAAAATTATTGGATATCAAGGCATTATTGGTTATCAGCATCACGATCTTCAGTCTATTGACCGTTTCGGCTATGCCGCTGTTTGCCGAAGAGGAAAAACCTACGGCCGATATTTCCGTTTCGGCTTTGAGCAAGTACGTCTGGCGCGGCCAGGAACTCAGTCGGGACAGCATCGTTCTACAGCCCTCCGTGACAATCGGCTACAAAGGGTTTTCCGCAAATCTCTGGGGAAATGCGGATACCAGGCCCTACCTGGGAAGTGACGACAACAATTCCGTTCACTGGACGGAAACTGATTTCACCCTGGGGTACAGCCGGGCTTTCGGTCCGGTGACCGCCGGTATCGGTTACATCTATTATGGACTGGCGTCTCTGCAACCCGGCGGTCCCGATCCGCTGGATTCACAGGAAGTCTATGCCAGTCTGGGACTGAATACGCTTCTTTCTCCGACATTGACAGTTTACAAGGAAATCAGCCACTACAAACAATGGTATTTTCTGCTGGGCGCCTCCCATACCTTTACTTTAAGCGACAAGGTGGGATTGAAGCTGGCGGCATCGGTAAGTTACCTGAAGAGCGAGGATTCGGACGATTATCCCAAAATCGGCTCCGATTACGAACCAACGGGAGATAAATACAATAATTTCCACGATGGCACGCTGACGGTAAGTCTGCCCATCACCCCGGCGACATACCTTACGGTAACACCTTCGCTGTCCTATGTTTTCCCTTTGTGCAGCGATGCCCGGTACGAAATGAAATGGCGCGGTCTTCAGGGAGTTGCTGCCGAATCAAGGGATAGTGCCTATCTCTACGGCGGGTTGACCCTGAGCTTCACCTTTTAAGGAACGTCGGCCCGGCACAAAAGAGCTGCCCGGCAGGGCATGAAGCCGGGTGGGTGCATCGGCAACGTAATTTCCCGTTTTGAATTTCTCTAAGGCGAGAGGGACGGCATAAATCCTATCGGCCTGGAAAAAAGGAAAGAGGCAATAATGACTGGAGGCATACTCATGAAAAAGTTAATCGGCATTTTGATTATCATGATAGGGTTGCTTTTCCTATCAAACATGGCATCCTTTGCTGAAGAACCGGTCCCAGGCCCTGCCGCTCCGGTTGCCGTAGGCGCTGTGGCTCCGGCAACCGCTGCCCCGGCGGTGCAGGAGGAAGCGGTCACGCAAAAAGCCTTGGACGCGGTAAAGGGTTCCTTGCAAGTAGGGATAGATACCGTCTGGGTACTTTTCACCGCTTTTCTCGTTTTCTTCATGAATCTGGGATTCGCCATGGTGGAATCGGGGCTGTGCCGCGCCAAAAACACCGTGAACATCCTGGCGAAAAATTTCATCGTCTTCGCGATTTCCTCGGCCGCCTTCTGGGTTATCGGCTGGGGGATCATGTTTGGAAACGGCAATCCCTTTGCAGGATTTGAAGGACTGTTTTTCGTAAGTGGGGCTGATAACAGTCCCGCCATCGGCGATGCTTACAAAGGGGTCTATGCCGCGATCAACTGGACCGGCGTGCCGTTATGGGCTAAATTCTTCTTTCAGCTTGTGTTCGCCGGAACCGCAGCCACCATCGTGTCCGGTGCGGTAGCGGAGCGGATCAAGTTTCACTCCTTCGTTTTCTTCTCTTTTCTTCTGGTAGGAATTCTCTATCCGATTACCGGCCACTGGATCTGGGGAGGAGGATTTCTCCAGTCCCTGGGCATGTTTGATTTTGCCGGCTCAACCGTAGTCCACTCCGTGGGCGGCTGGGCGGCTCTTGCCGGGGTGCTGCTGTTGGGGCCCCGCGTCGGAAAATATCGCGCCGATGGTTCGATCAACCCGATTTTCGGCCATAACATGTCCCTGGTTACGCTGGGAGGCCTTGTCCTGTGGTTTGGCTGGTTCGGGTTCAATCCCGGTTCCACCATGGGCGTGGGCGACAGCAGCGCGATTGCCCATATTGCAGTCACGACCAACACCGCCGCCGCGATGGCAATCCTCAGTTCAACGGCCACTTCCTGGCTTCTGCAAAAGAAACCTGATCTCTCCATGATAATCAACGGCGCATTGGCCGGTCTGGTGGCTATTACCGCTCCCTGTGCCTTCGTCAGCGTCGGGTCGGCAGCGGTAATCGGCTTGATTGCCGGCGTGATAGTGGTCCTGGCGGTCATTATGTTCGATAAACTTAAGATTGACGATCCCGTGGGCGCTCTTTCGGTTCACTTGGTCAACGGCATCTGGGGAACTTTGGCAGTCGGTCTTTTCGCCGTGGACAAGATCACGGGAACGGCTACGGGAAGCGGCCTTTTCTTCGGCGGCGGCTTGAAGCTTCTTGGTGTGCAGGCTGCCGGTGTTGCAGCCGTAGGCGCCTTCACTTTTGTCTCGGCGCTGGTGGTCTGGTATGTCATCAAGCTGGTACTGGGCATGAGGGTTTCGAGAGAGGAAGAAATCACCGGACTTGATCTCGGTGAACACGGCTCCAAAGCCTATCCGGATTTCCAGGGATTCCTGACGAAGTAAGATATGCCGCATCAAGGCCCGATTTCTGAATGAGGAGAAATATCATGAAATTGATTATAGCAATTGTGCAACCGGAGAAGCTGACTGATGTCAAACAGGCGCTCTCGGAAGCCAAAGTGGGAAAGATGACCGTATCCAGTGTCATCGGTTGCGGGTCGCAAGGCGGATATACGGAATCATATCGGGGTGCCTTCACCGAGGTGAATCTTCTTGATAAAGTGCGCTTCGAGATTGCCGTAAACGATGAGTTCGTCAAACCTGCAGTGGAAGCCATCATCAAAGGGGCACGTTCAGGGAAAATCGGAGACGGAAAGATCTTCGTCGTGCCTCTGGAAGAGTGCATCCGGGTGCGCACCGGAGAAACGGGAACTGAAGCGGTCGGTTGATCTTTGGTGCGATGATTTTCCGCCGTCATATAAGGCGCTCCGCCTTTAACGGAAAGAAATCCGGGAAAGGCGGAGCGACGGCGATTTATCATTAATTTCCGTTTCAAAAGGGACATATGATTTCCCGCGAAATAAAAGAGCTGTCGCTCCTCTTTGAGATCAGTCAGCAACTGAGCGAAACGCTTGACCTGAAAAAGGTCTTGAAGCCGATCCTGCGGATGATGGCGGATCACATGGACATGCTGCGGGGGACGCTGACTATCCTAAACCGGAGCACAGGCGAAATTTTTATCGAGGAAGCTTACGGCCTCATGCCGGAGGAACAGGCCAAGGGCAAATACCGCCTGGGAGAAGGGGTCACAGGCAGAGTCATCGATACGGGCCAGCCAGTGATCATCCCCAGAATTTCCGACGAGCCCCTTTTCCTCGACCGGACCGGTTCGAGGAAAAATTGGAATAAAGAAGACATTTCCTTCATCTGCGTTCCCATCAAGATCGGCCATGAAGTGCTGGGAGCGCTCTCCATCGATCGTCTGTTCAACGAACAAATCACCTTTGAAGAGGATGTGCGGCTGCTGACGATTATTGCATCGAGCATCTCCCAGGCCGTGCATCTGCGCCAGCTTGCCCAGGAGGAGCTGGAAAAGGTCAGAGAGGAGAATCAGCGCCTTCAGAATGAACTGCGGACCAAGTACGGACCGAAAAACATCATCGGCACCTCAAAGGCCATGCTGGAGGTTTATGATCAGATCAACAAGGTTTGTCAGGCAAACACGACTGTTCTGATCCTCGGAGAGAGCGGCGTCGGCAAGGAGCGTGTTGCCCACGCGATCCATTATCAGTCCGGACGGGCTCGCGGACCTTATATCGCTATCAACTGCGCCGCTTTGCCGGAATCGCTGATAGAAAGTGAGCTTTTCGGCCATGAAAGGGGCGCCTTCACCGGAGCGACGGGATTCCGCAAGGGACGTTTCGAAATGGCGGAAAAGGGCACCCTGTTCCTCGATGAAATCGGGGAGCTTTCCCTTGTCCTGCAATCGAAATTGCTCCGGGTGCTTCAGGAAAAGAAATTTGAGCGGGTCGGCGGGAATGCCACACTTAAGGCTGATGTACGCATCATCGCCGCGACCAACAGCAATCTGGAGTCGCTTATACGGGAGGGAAAGTTTCGGGAGGACCTCTATTACCGCCTCAACATCTTTCCCATTGTCGTCCCGCCTCTGCGGGACCGCAAAACGGACATCATGCTCCTTGTCGATTATTTCATCGATAAGTATGCCCGGGAAGTGGGAAAGGAAATTGTCCGGATTTCAACTCCGGCGATTGACCTTCTCATGTCCTATTCCTGGCCGGGCAATGTGCGGGAGCTGGAGAACTGCATCGAACGGGCGATTATTCTGAGCACCGACGGGGTCATCCAAAGTTATCATCTGCCCCCAAGCCTGCAGCGGAGCCAGGACTCTCCGTGCCTGGAAGGCCGTGGGGCATTCAAGGCAATGATTGCGGCTTACGAACAGGAAATCATTGTGGAAGAACTCAAGCGCTGCCGCGGGAACATGGCCAAAGCGGCCAGAGCCCTGGGCATGACGGAGCGAATCATGGGCCTGCGAATTGCCAGATACGGCATCGACCCCGGTATTTTCAAGTAATTAGATTTATTATCCTTTCACTCTACCTATGTAAATTGTAACTCCAGCTTACAATTTGCATAGATATTGATGAAAATGACAAAGATCTTCCCTTACTTCCGAACCTCGCGGTGATGGAGGTATCTGGTACAGGTCACCCC
>MVQR01000127.1 GCA_002067815.1 Syntrophus sp. PtaB.Bin001
TTCTCCATCTTTTCGTTGAAATAGGCCTCAACAACGCTTATCTTGTCATAAAGATTCGCCATAATATGGCCGACTTTCCGCTCGGTATCTTCATCATCCGCTAAGGTAATTTCCTTCCACAAATTTAGCGGTATTTCGTTCAAAATCTCAGCTGTTATAATGTCACCTTTCTTGAGGAATATTTTCTTCCTTTTCGGATCAACAATTTTTGCGCCGGATTGCTTGCCCTGAAGCAACGAACTTACTTCTTTCTTTACTGCTTCGGTAACGATTCTTATCTCATCCTCTCGGTCTTTCTGAAGCATTGCGACTGCTTCATCTTCGATATACTGCGACCTATTATCCTTCTCAGCTCCCTTTCTGGTAAATACCTTGGCATCAATGACTGTCCCCTCCACTCCAGGAGGAACACGTAATGAAGTGTCCCGCACATCGCTCGCTTTCTCGCCGAAAATAGCACGTAAAAGTTTTTCTTCCGAAGAAAGCTGTGTTTCTCCCTTCGGAGTAATTTTACCAACAAGTATATCGCCTGATTTAACGGATACGCCCATGCGGACGATACCGCTGTCATCCAGATTGCGCAACGCTTCTTCACCGACATTTGGAATGTCGCGTGTTATATCCTCTTTCCCGAGTTTTGTATCCCGGGCCATTGTCTCAAATTCTTCTATATGAATGGAAGTGTAGATATCTTCTTTGACAATCCGTTCGCTGACGAGGATGGAATCTTCGTAATTATATCCCCCCCATGACATGAAGGCCACCATCACATTATGTCCCAGAGCCAGCTCGCCATTATCTGTAGCTGGGCCATCTGCAATAATATCACCTTTTTTAATCCTCTGCCCTTTATTGACGATGGCCTTCTGATTAAAACAGGTATCCTGATTGGATCGCTGGTATTTAATCAGGGTGTAAATATCAACGCCAGTATCGCGTTCTTCTTTCTCGGAACTTTCGCACTTGATGACGATTCGAGATGCATCGACGCTTTCAACAATCCCGGACCTCTTTGCAACCACTACAGCCCCTGAATCCCTGGCAACAACCCGCTCCATACCCGTACCCACGAGAGGAACTTCCGGCCTCATCAATGGAACAGCCTGCCGCTGCATGTTTGATCCCATCAGAGCGCGGTTTGCATCATCGTGCTCCAGAAAGGGGATCAGCGTAGCGGCCACACTGACCAATTGGTTCGGCGATACATCAACCATATTGACATCAGACGGGACGACACTAACAAAATCTCCACCCTTCCTTGCAGAAATCAACTCGCCTTTGAAGCTGCCATCAGCATTCACCGGTTGATCGGCAGGAGCAATTACTTGATTTTCTTCTTCAATTGCAGTTAAAAACTTGACTTCAGGTAAGACTCGACCGTCTTTCACAATGCGGTAGGGAGTCTCTATAAACCCGAACTCATTAACCCTGGCGTAGGTGCTAAGGGAAACGATTAATCCGATATTGGGTCCTTCCGGCGTCTCCACCGGGCAGATTCTTCCGTAATGCGTCGGATGAACATCACGCACTTCAAAACCGGCTCTTTCCCTTGTAAGTCCCCCGGGCCCCAAGGCAGACAATCTTCTTTTATGAGTAATCTCGGATAAGGGATTGGTCTGATCCATGAACTGCGAAAGCTGACTGCTACCGAAGAACTCACTTACTACTGCAGACACGGGCTTCACATTCACCAGGTCATGGGGCATCATAGTCTCAATATCTTGAAGACTCATCTTCTCCTTTATAGCCCGCTCCATTCTAACCAACCCGATTCGATATTGATTTTCGATCAATTCTCCGACAGAGCGTACTCGTCTATTCCCAAGGTGATCAATATCATCTACGCTGCATTCCGGAGCCCCATTTTTAAGGTCGATGAGATATTTAACCGCAGCCATGATGTCTTCTTTTCTTAAAACTGTAACATCCGTTGAAACATCAAGGTGAAGTTTATAGTTCATCTTTGCTCGGCCAACGGTAGAAAGATCGTAGCTTTCACTCTCGAAGAAGAGACTGTTGAAAAACTTTTGAGCTGTATCCGGTGTAGGTGGATTGCTTGGTCTCAATCGGCGATATATTTCAATAATAGCATCACCAGGATTCTCAATCCGGTCGATCAACAAGGTATCTCTTATGGATGCATTAGACATATCATCGCCGATATGAATGACGCTCAACTCTTTTATTCCTTTTTCCCGAATTGTTTCTATCCCTGCTACAGTCAGCGCTTCATTGCAGCGAAAGATAACTTCCCCTGTATCCGGATCCATGACATCGGCAGCAAGAATTCTTCCGGGAAGATCTTCAACGTCCATTATGATCCGCTCGATATGCTGTTCCTTGATTTTTTTAAGAATCGCCTTATTTAGGCGGCGACCTTTCTTGAAAAGAATTTCCCCTGTGTTAATATCTTTTATGTCGTCATAAAGCTTATGTCCAACCAGAGAATCATCAACCGCCGCATAAAAAGAATCACCTTCACAAAAAACATGTTCTACTTCATAGAAGTAATTCAACAAATCTTCCGTGGAGTAGCCCATCGCCTTAAGAAGAATGGTAACAGGCATTTTTCGTCGGCGATCAATACGAACATACAAGAGATCCTTGGAATCAAATTCCAAATCCAGCCAGGAACCCCTTATGGGAATG
This sequence comes from Syntrophus sp. PtaB.Bin001, assembly GCA_002067815.1. Taxonomy (GTDB): domain Bacteria; phylum Desulfobacterota; class Syntrophia; order Syntrophales; family Syntrophaceae; genus Syntrophus. The sequence goes on from MVQR01000127.1 coordinate 2,650, forward strand.
ATCCTGGCTGAATAGATAAGCTTTCCGCTAGTAAGTGTTTTTCCTTTGTCGTGGTCAAAAAATATGCCTGGCGATCGGTGCAGCTGACTGACAATAACGCGTTCCGTTCCATTAACAATGAAAGTCCCCTTTTCGGTCATCAGAGGAATTTCACCAAAATAAATCTCTTGCTCTTTTATGTCTCGGATGGTTTTTTGATCAGACAAACGGTCCGTGTCAAAAACTACGAGTCTTACCACAATTTTCAGGGGAGCCGCATAGGTCATACCCTTTTGAATGCACTCGTTTACATCATAACGAACATTTCCTATTTTATAACTAACGAATTCCAAGGAGCACTTTCCACTGAAATCCGAAATCGGAAATACGCTTTTAAAAGCACCCTGCAAACCGTAATTCTTACGATTTTCTGGAGTTTCTTCCTCTTGAAGAAACGTTTCGTACGATCTGACTTGAATGTCAATCAGATTGGGAACTTCCAGAATTTCTTCGATACGGCCGAAGTTTTTTCTAAATTCGCCCATGGCATTCCTAATTATTTACTGGGCCCCCAAACAGGCCCATGTTATTTGATTATTTAATCTCTACGGTGCCACCAACTTCTTCAATCTTCTTTTTTATGTCAGCTGCCTCATCTTTAGATACTGCCTCCTTGATTGGTTTTGGTACACCTTCCACCAGGTCTTTGGCTTCTTTAAGACCAAGCCCGGTTATCGCCCTAACAACCTTGATTACTTGAATTTTCTGATCGCCAAATCCGGTCAGAATGGCATCAAATTCAGTTTTTTCCTCGGCAGGCGCCGCCGCTTCTCCTACCGGGCCACCCGCAACGGCAGCAACAGCCACAGGGGCTGCAGCGGACACGCCAAATCTTTCTTCCAATTCCTTGACCAGTTCAGAAAGCTCTAGAACCGTCATACCTTCTATGAATTTTACTACATCTTCTTTTGTAATCTGTTCTGCCATTTCCAGTACCTTCCTATGTGTATTTAAGTCTTAGTCTTATGTTTTTAATTGCTTTCTTCTTTTTTAGCTCGATAACCGTCCAGTACTTGCACAAGCCCTCTCGGTACGGCACTTAGCACATTGACCAATTGCGTCTGGACACCAATCATCACGGAAAGCAGCTTCGCAAGCAGAACTTCTCTGCTGGGAAGTTCCGCCAAAGCTCTTAGTTGTTCAACCGTGATGACCTTATCGCCCAGAACACCTATTTTGAGCTCCAACTCCGCATTCTTTTTAGCAAAATCAGTTATAATCTTGCTTGGCTCAACAGGATCGCCATAGCTCAGAATCAAAGCCAACGGCCCTTTGAAATTACTCTGTAATGCTTCCAAGGAAGTATCCCGTGATGCAATGTTCAAAAGGGTGTTTTTCACGACCTTTAATTCTGCATTAGACTTACGAAGGTCATTTCGTAATGCCGTCATCTTGGCAACATCCATTCCATTAAAATTTGCCAAGGCGGCTAACTTAAATGCTTTCACCTTTTCATGGAGCTCATCAACAACCTGCTCTTTCGTTCTCCGATCCAACCTAACCTCCTTTCTCGCCTGCCACCTGTGCCGGCGGAATAAATAATCAACAAAAAGTTACAACCTGAAACAATGAATTAAATAGGAGAACTGAGCAGCACACAGGAACATACACACAGGCTACGGCATCGAATCAGATACCGTTTTTTATCAAATGGTCTCGGCAGGCCGACTCAATGTTCGTTTAAACTACGTACCTGCTGTCTCAGACTCCTTTTTAGTGGTATGATTTCACATTTGTTTTGACTGATAAATACAGAATAAACTTGATTTTACAGATTTCGTAAATCCAGTGGATCTACCTTTACGCCGGGTCCCATTGTAGAGGAAATAGCTATTCCCTTAATATAAGTTCCCTTGCTAGTGGCAGGTTTCAACTTCATAATCATCTCGATAAGGGCCTGAATATTTTCCATCAGTTTGTCAGAACCAAATGATACTTTTCCCACGGGACTGTGGACGATTCCCGCCTTCTCCACACGGAATTCCACTTTTCCCGCTTTAACTTCCTTGACGGCTGTCGCAACATCAAAAGTTACAGTCCCAACTTTTGGATTGGGCATTAATCCTCGTGGACCAAGGATTTTACCAAGTTTACCGACATTTCCCATCATATCGGGGGTTGCAATGACACGATCAAATTCAAGCCAGCCCGTCTTGATCTTTTCAATTAATTCATCCGATCCCGCATAATCGGCTCCTGCATCGATTGCCTCTTTTTCCTTTTCGCCCTTTGCAAACACTAGGACGCGAACAGTCTTACCCAAACCGTTAGGCAACACAACACTTCCTCTAACCATTTGGTCTGCATGTGCAGGATTAACTCCCAACCGGACAGCCGCCTCGACAGTCTCATCAAACTTAGCTCTCGCTGTACCCGTGACCAGTGCTAACGCGTCTGCAAGTGTATAGCGACGACCCGCCTCGACTTTTCCTCTCGCATCTAGATATGTTTTCCCTCTTCTCGACATATTTTAACCTCAATTACGGTCTTAGTCTTATACCTGAAGATCAAAACGCGGCTACTTCAAGCAACCGCTTTTTTATGTTTTTCAACTATGACTATAAAGCAACAAGTAGTGGCTAATTATATATTAACCGGATATCTCAATCCCCATAGACCTAGCAGTACCTTCTATGATCTTTATAGCTCCTTCAATGTTTACGGCATTTAAATCCTTGTATTTTAAATCAGCAATTTCTCTTACTTGTTCCGCTGTTACAGAACCCACCTTATTCCTCTTCGGATCATTTGCTCCTTTGGCAATCTTCGCTGCCTGCTTAAGCAATACAGAAGCCGGAGGTGTTTTCGTAACGAAGGTAAAAGATCTATCGGCATAAACAGTTATCACTACAGGGATCACCATGCCTTCTTGACTCTGGGTCAAAGCATTGTATGCCTTACAGAATTCCATAATATTAACACCATGCTGACCCAAAGCAGGGCCAATTGGCGGCGATGGTGTTGCTTTACCTGCTTTAATTTGAAGCTTGATATTTGCTATGACTTTCTTGGCCATAATTACCCACCCTACCTAAATTATCTTGCACCGGCCGGGGAAAAATCACCGATCAGCCCTGTACAACCTGAATAAAATCCAACTCTACCGGGGTCGGTCTACCGAAGATACTTACAATGACCCTCAGCTTTCCCTTCTCGGCTTTAACCTCATCGATCACTCCATCGAAATTTGTAAAAGGACCGTCAATTATAGTTACATGATCACCAACTTCAAATTTGAACTTGGGTTTTGGCTTCAAAGTGCCCTCATCGATCCGGGTTTTGAGAAGCTCGACATCCTTGTCGGGAATTGGGGAAGGCTTCTCCCTACTCCCAATGAATCCGGTTACCTTTGGCGTATCTTTCACAAGATGCCAAGTGTCATCGTCCAATTCCATTTTAACAAGAATGTATCCTGGGAAAAATTTGCGCTTTGAAGTTTTCTTCTCACCGGAAACAAGTTCAACTACATCTTCTTCGGGAATTAAAATATCAGAAAAATGAGCCTGCATGCCAGCTGCCTCTATCCGTTCCTGCAGAGACTGTTTAACCTTGCTTTCGAATCCAGAATAAGTATGCACTACATACCACTTGAAAGCCATAGTTTTAACCCAAAACCAGCTTGATCGTCTTGGTAAGACCAAAATCTACGATCCCCAGGAAAGTGGAAACTATAATTACAACTACAATAACGACAGAGGTAGAAGCTAAAGTCTGCTTGGGCGATGGCCATGTCACCTTCTTAAGTTCTGCCCTTGCTCCCTTCAAAAATTGTTTTACCTTCTCGGCATAGCCCTTAAGTCTAATTATTATATTTCCCATGCCAAAGACCCTTGATCTACTAAAAAATGGCAGGCCAGGAGGGACTTGAACCCCCAGCATCCGGATTTGGAGTCCGGCGCTCTATCCATTAGAGCTACTGGCCTGT
>MVQR01000128.1 GCA_002067815.1 Syntrophus sp. PtaB.Bin001
CCGCTTTGATCGCGTCTTCCAGCATCCTGGCGCACTGGGGGCAGGAAACGATAAGCAACTCCGCGCCGGTTTCCAGTGCCTGCCTGACCCGGATTCTGTTAGGGCTGTCTGTTTCTCCCCCAAGGACATCAGTGAAAAAATTACCGCCTCCGCCGCCGCAACACAGGGCATTGTTACGGTTCTGGTCCATTTCCACCAGTTCGATTCCGGGAATGGACGAAAGAATTTTTCGCGGAGCTTCGTACTCTCCCCCGTGCCTGCCCAAATAGCAGGCATCATGACAGGTCGCCCTGACGGGAAAGGCCTTCGGCTCCAGTTTTCCCGATTCCATCAGGGCGGTCAAAACCTGGGAATAGTGCCGGACCTCGAATTCTCCGCCGAACTCACTGTAATCTTTAGTAAAAGCATTATAGGCATGGGGATCCAGGGTGATGATCTTTTTAACGCCCATCTTCCGGAAAAGGGCGATATTGCGCTCCACGAGAAATTCAAAAAGACCGGCTTCGCCCAGGACCCGGACCTCATTGCCGTCGCAGGGCTCCTGTTCACCCAGAATTCCGAAGGATACGCCCGCCCTTGTAAGCACCCGGCTTACGGCCCGGGCGATTTTTCTGCCCCGGTCATCATAGGACCCCACACAACCGACGTAAAACAGATATTCCTGGCCGTTGTAGGGTTCGACGGGGAGATTTTCCGCCCAGACGGATCGTTCCGCCGCCGGCAGGTTGTAAGGATTTCCGTGGACAGAAATGGCCTTGAAGTAATCTCTTACCGTCGGAGGAATTTTCCCTTTATTGACCATCTCTTCCCGGGCGGCGATGAAAATATTGACCAGATCTTCCCGGAAAGTAAAGGCGCAGTGTTCCACACAGCTCCCGCAAGTGGCGCAGGAATAGAGAATCTCCTGAAAACGCTCGCTGTTTTCGATCTCCCCGTTGAGCCAGGCGCGGATCAGCCAGATCCGCCCCCCGGGGGCAAAGGTGTCAAAACGATATTTCCGGTAGGATGGACAGTTGAAATTCTCGTAGTCACTGGTGAACTTGCAATACCCGCAGCGAAAGCAGCGATGAAGGATGTCGGCGTATTTCATCTAGGCGACCTCCCAGTTTCCGGGATTCATGATTCCCTGGGGATCAAGATTGGTTTTAATCATCTTCATGAGCCTTGTCGTTTGGGGATCCATCTTTTCCAGGGCGATCCGCTGCTCATCCAGTGTCGGCTTCCAGAAAAGCCCCCCGATGGAAAGGGCGTACTCGCTTGCCTCGTGGAGCGCCTTTCGGGTTCGCTCCAGCATGTCCGCATCCGCCCGGTTGAAGGTAAAGGAGAAGGCGAACATCATGGCGTGTCCCCTGCCGATGATCCTGGCCGTCGCATGATATTTGAGGTCATATTTCGCCGCCAGTTCATCTAGTTTCCGGGAGCACTGGGGATATCTGTCGATGGGGATGATCGGTCCGGAATATTCGAAACCGCCCCCTTTGGTCACATCAGCAAAGACGGTGGCGCTACGCTGCGGCATTTCCAGGAGAGTTTTCCTCATTCCTTCGCCGATCGTCATGAAGCCGCCGTCCTTGTTGCGAATAAACCCGTCCAGGGCATGGAAAATCGTCTTTTTCTTGAAATCCATCTCCTCCGCATCGTTCCCGGTAAAGTAGATCACGATGTGGTGATTGTCTTTAAAGATCAGGGGCAGGGGCTGGGCGAAGATGTTGATGTCTTCCGCCATCTCCGTATGGGTGATCTCGTAGATTATTCCGGGAACAAAGTCTGGACTGTCGGTGATGAAGATCTCCACGTCCCGCATTCTTTTCCGCGGGTAAAGCTTGATGCCCACCTTGGTGATAATCCCCGTCGCGCCGAACCAGCCGAGGAAAAGGCCGGAGAGATCGGGCAGCGGGGGGCCTTTGGAAAACCAGTCGTCGGAAAGGGCGCAGGAACCGATCCGGCACAACTCTCCCGAGGGAAGGACGACCTCCAGGCCGGAAACCATGTCGGAGTTGAATCCATACTGCTGGGTCAATCTTCCCTGACCGTGAATCATGACATTGGCGGCAACCGTGGCGGTGGCGGGCGAATCCGGGATGCTGAACCGCAGCCGGGGATAATGTCTATTCAGATGGGCGTGCAGCGCCCCGGTGGAGGTTCCGCCTTCGACGACGGCATACCGAGCTGTTTCATTGACCTTCAGGATTTTGTCCATTCGCTTCATATCGACAACGATGCCGCCCTTTTGCGGAATGACAAGGCCGCTCAAGGACATTCCGGCCCCCATGGGAACAAGCGGGATATTTTCCCGTCCTGCGAGTTTGACAATTGCCTGAATTTCCTCCACCGTCCGTGGCAGCACGACGTAATCCGGCTGATGGGCGGGCATCAGACCCGAATCTCTCCCGTAGAAATAACGTTCTTCCGCCTGTCCGGAAACATATGGTTTCCCTACGATTTCAGAGAGTGCTTGCGTGATGTTTTCCATTTCATTTCTCCGGTTCAGGTTTTTCTCCGATGGCCATCCGGCAGAGTTCGATTACGTGAAGGGGCTTGATCCCCTGTGAGGCGACCAGGGTGCTCAAGGCGTTCATACAGCCATGGCAGTTGAAGATGCAGTATTCGGCGCCGCTTTGCTTCATGTCCTCCAGATTCCGGGACTGTACGTCCTTCATCAGGTCATACCCGTACATGGCCCGGAAGATGCTGCCGCAGCACAGGGAGTTTTCGTCCTGGTAGGTTCTCGGTACGAGTGATACGCCTATCAAATCCATAATCTTCTGAACATAGCTGTGAGTATCTCCGCAAAGGCGATTGGAGCAGGGCCTCTGATACGCGACTTTCATGTTCAAAGGTCTTCTCAAATCCTGAAGCGCCGTTAAACGCTTGTAAAGATATTCGAAGTAATGCACGGGTTTGAAGGGAATCTCCATACCGTAGGCAGGCGCCAGGGAAGTGAAGGCCGCATAGCATTCATCGTGCAGGAAAATCACTTCTTTCACGCCCAGGTTGCTGATATTTTCGATCACCCTGGGAAGCCGTTCTTTAAAAACCTTGGTGTCTGCAAAATGGATATAGACGACATTGCAGAAAAACTCCTGCCCGAAAAAATAAGAAGGCATGACGTCTTCGAAGAGCTTTCCCTTGGCGACCTCTTTCAACTGCGGCATGAAGCCGAAGGAAAGGGCGACCTTCCCGAGTTCCCCCAGTTGAAATTTCCCCTTGGGTTCACCGATGTTGATCCACTGCCGCGTAATGGCGCGGGGGGCCGTTAGGATGCCTTTGTCTTCACGCTTCTCGTTGATGAGGTAAAAGGGATGATTCCCCCGCGTGCAGTATTCCTCACAGGAGTAACAGGTGACGCAATCCTGAAACACCGGGGAATCTTCGCCCCGGAAAATCTTGACCATTTCTGCCTTGGCCTGATCCTTTTCAAAATCCAGATACTGACATTTCACCAGACAGGCGCCGTCCGGACAGTTAAGGCAGCGCTGTTCATCGAACTGGAGTTTAAACACTCGAACCTCCTTCATGTCTATAACATCTGATCCATTATCATCTTCTTTTTAGGCCTTTCGACTGGACATCTTATCCATCATTATTCCAAGCATGGTATCATCCGCCAGCGACATACCATAGGTGCTGATTCTACTCAGGTTATGGATCGTTTCTTCCGCCGAACGCCCGACAAACCCTTCCTGTTGTGTAATGCCATGATTATTCAGTGCCATATGCGCTGAACGGATTGCGGAATTTGTGGAGGTTGCCACCTTCAGGGCACAACCCTCTTTAGCACCATCACAGAGCATCCCGCCTAAATCACTTACAAGATTGTTCACGGCCAAGTTAATTTTAGACATGTCACCTCCCGCTCGCTGATAAACGATGGCTGTTGCTGCACCAACTCCGGCGGCTATTGCACATCCGCACAAGGGCGACAAATCACCTGTAAAGCATTTGATGTAACTGTTCACCAGATGAGACAAACTGATACTGCGAACGATGGTTTCTTCAGCAATGCGATAGTGCGTCCCAACAAGATAAGGGACCAGAATCGCTACAATGCCTTGGTTACCGCTTCCACCGCTGGACATTACAGGTAGGCTGAGACCAGCCATTCTTGCGTCTGCTGCAGCTGTGGTCATGACTTCGCAGGAAGAGAATACATCTTCCTCTCGATATTTTTTCTTAACGAGTTCAGCAACATAATGACTGACTTTACGGAGCGAAAGACCAGCTTTACTCATGCGGAGATTCATCTCGACACCGCTTTTGATGTAGTCAAAATCTTGGTTGTCAATATGTTCAGCCAGAAAAACAAGATCGGCAACAGTCTTGTTTCTCAGGACGGCACGTAATTCATGAACGCCGGTACTTTCTTCTGGTGAATCGTTTCGTTGTTGGACGATTCTATCGTTATGTGCCAGAAACAGAAGGTTTGTATGGGCTCCTTCAATGACAGCCTGCGCTGTTTCATCTCCTGCCCGAAGAAACACATTGATGTACAGACGACTTTTTGATTTGTCACAACAGATAAGAGCTTTGTTTTCCCGGATGAGGGTCTTGGCCGCCGTAAGGATTCCTCCGGTTACACAACTCAAAAGCTCCATCTTCATCTCGGGACGCTGAATCAAGGCCCCAAGTACACCAGCAATCAGATTGCCACGCTCGCCCCCCGTGTTGGGAATCGTTACGGCAAAACCGTTCTTGTAGACGCCGGGATCAACTGAGATCCGGATCTCCGTTATTTTCCCAACGAGCTGCCGGCCTGCAAAACTAGCAGCATAGGCGATGGCAATGGGTTCGGTACAACCAAGCGCAGGAAAGACATCATGTTTCAAGACAGTCTTCAAAATATTCAATTCGTGTCTTCCTTTCTCTGCCTTTCCGCCTCGGAGTCTTCCGCCGGATGCGGCGCTGTAAGCTGCTCCATTTTCCCACTGCGATACAGTTCTATGCTTTCTCGCACCGTTGATCCTGCCGACGCTTTGTAAATGTCGATAAAATTGTCTTTGAGCATGTGAAAAGAAATCTCGCCTATTTTTGAGGTGAATACTAGGTCCAGATCATGTTTGATCACCGCCTTGATGACCTTTAACCCGACATGAATGCCGTCTTTCTTACCGAGAAATTCGTTGTAGTAGAAATCTTCTATCTCCACCTCTCCCTTGCCGTCCAGTTTCAAAATTATGAAGTACGGCGCTCTGCCGAAGTGCCCATGAATCTTTGAGTCTAATCCATTGATTTCTTCTACGGGGACGATAATCGATAAAGTATCCCGTTTCGACGGTTCAACATGGACAAAAACGGATTCAATCTGGCGAAAATTACCTTTGATGACATTTTCTATTTTATCCGCAAGTTCGTGAGCCTTGAATACGGAGACAAAGGCGCCTGTTGCGATATCGCATTCCACCATTTTAAACGGTCCGGACTGACGTATCTTAACATCTCCCACGCCCTTGACACCGTTTAATCCGAATATCTTTTCCTCTATTTCAACCTGAAGCTCAGGATCAAGGTTTGCGTCTAGGAGTATCAACGTCGGAGTCCACACGTTTTTTACGCCCAGTCGGATAATAAGGAGAGCAATGAGCATCACAACAGAACCCTCAACATAGGGAATTCCGGCATGGGCTAAAAGAATGCCTGCAAGAACGACCACCGAGGTGCCTATGTCAAGGAATGTTTCGAATGCATTGGCCTGAAGTGCCCCGGAATTGATTGAATCTCCCGTTTCCTTTTCCATCTTCGCCACAAAATACGACACTATCATCGAGACGACGGTTATCAGAACTGGCAGCACGGGGAATGCGCGGTGAGAAGTTATGGTAAAAAATTTTCTGTAACCCTCATTCAAATTTTCAAAACCTGCCCATATGATGAGCACGCCGATGACAAGGGTGACGAAGGTTTCCGCCTTGTACAGCCCGTATGGAAATCTGGCGCTCTCCTTTCGGGAAGCCAACCAGAGGCCAAACCAGGAAGCAAAAACGGCAAGCACGTCAACGCCGCTGTGAAAGGCATCGGCAATTAGGATTCTGGAGTCAAAGAGATAACCCGTTGCAAATTTGGCAACCGCCAGCAGGAGTATGGAAATTGCAGCCGTTATGGCTACTCTCTGCCCCCGCTTTAGCGATTCTCTGTGACTGTTCGTGCTTTCCACGGCACACCCTGCAACCATCCTATTCTATTTTCATGAATTGACGGGTCAGAAAAGAACCGCACTGCGGACATTTTCTCTGAAAACAGGGGATGCCGGGCTCACGTGGAACCACAAGACCACACTGAGGGCATATACAGCCTGAAGGCGGCCCGCCGGGGCCGCATCGGCCCTTCCCTTTACCTCGTCCTGCCCTGCTTTTACCAAAGCCGAACGGCATTGATCGCCTCCGATTAATTTATTGCTGAACTTATCCGTATTGCCATAGAAATGCGAATAGCCGTTTCTACTGCCAAATCTTATTTTCATTCCAAGCGCTTGAGCTTTTCCTTATAGGACTTTGCAAGGTCCACGTAGAGCTGTTTTCCCCAGGTCCAGAATTCCTTGTGTCTGGGTTGGACATCTCCGGTTACTTTTCCCGGC
>MVQR01000129.1 GCA_002067815.1 Syntrophus sp. PtaB.Bin001
CCATTGTCCCGTATGCGCACATGGATATTTTCATCGGCATCGGAGAAGGTCTTTACCTTAATGAAGCCTTTCTTCTCCGGATGGGCCTCATCTATGGCATGTGATGCATTAATGAGGATGTTTACAACGACCTGTTCCAGTTTTTGGACATTGCCTCGTATGACGGGGATATGCGGATCGAGATCGAGGGATACGTGAGCCGTTCGTTGGATCTGGTTTTGGACCAGCCTCAGGCTGCTCTCGATGACGCTGTTTATGTCGACTTCTTCATTGAGAAGTCCCTGGTCTTTGCGGGCGAACTTGCGGAGATCGGCCACGATATTCATTATCCGGTCTGCGCCGTGTTGCATGTCTGAAATGAGAAGCTGAATGTTTTCCCTGAAGAAATCGTAAGGCAGTCTGGCCACCTGGAAACCGGGATGCTTTTTGGCATAATCATCCAATAGCGGCAGCAGTTCATCCATCGCCTCCGCGATGATCTTGATGTTGCCGCGAATAAACGTATTGGGATTGTTTATCTCGTGAGCAATGCCGGAAACCAGCTGGCCGAGAGAAGCCAACCGGTCCGACTGTATCAGTTGTTGCTCCAGATCCTTCTCTTGGGTGATGTCCTTGATGATTTCCAGAACGCCGACAATATCGGTCCCATTCTGTCCGAACATGGGATAGAGGGAATGACGCCAGATTTTGTCTTCCCAAATGGATTCCGCCCGCGCGGGCTCCTTTTCCTGTATCACCTTATGAGCGAGACAGTCTTTGCAAGGCTCGGAAATGCCGTAAAGTAGTTTATAGCATTTTTCGCCCGCTTTTATCGTATCCTTGTTGCTTATGCGAACATTGAAATCGGTGCCGATCGTAAATACTGTGTCGGTGATGGCGTTGAACAGCGCCTGAAGCCGGATGGCGGTTTCCTGAAGCCGTTTGGCAATCTCCTTCCCCCCGTAGAACTGCGACATTGCAAAGCCTATTTCATTCAACATTTCCGATTCTTGCTGAACAAAACCGACATTGTCCTCCACATAGAAGATTTCGATGCTGCCCTTTTTTTGTCCTTCAATAATGAGGTCGGTGCTGATTCGGGGAAGAGAGCTGTCTTCAGGGACCGGCAAGGCCGAATATTCCCGCCCGCAAAAAACAATGCGGGACCTGGCCAGATCCGGATGGAACATTGCCCTGTTGAGGATGATGCTTACGCCGGTGAGTGCTTCTTCTAAATTATCAGTGCCTTCATAAAGGAGTTTACGAGCACGGTAGAAGGCTTCCAGGCCTTTTACACAAAGCCCTTTTTCAGGGATCAGCTTTTCAATGTCTTTTGAAAAGACGGCATTGTTGTGAGATTGGATAGATTTGTTGCTCGGGGAAGGTTTGCGGCCGCGATTATTCGGATCAGTATGCGAATTCATAAGCGAAGATCCGTGGATCCGGGTGATCTGCAGAACTGAATACGAAATCCGGTTCTGCAGTTAATCCCGGCACATACATCAAATCAAACAACGTTTACTGCATTCACAACACGCCCTTAATACTTAGGCGTCAGCAACTTCATATCTTTTTTATTCGAGACAGCTTGTGTTACTAAAGTTTAATTTTGACTACCACTTTTCACACACCGAGTAAATGATATTTTTGGTCCTGATATATCTTCTCGATGGTCGAGAATGACATGGTCCTTCTTTGCAGCCGAGTGCCGGTGTCTTCTGTCGCATTAAATATCGCCTTCTTTGTCCCGGTGGAGAATCCCGTGGAATAAAGAATGCGCCCTCCTTCTTCGGTTTCATTCCAGAAGAAGAAGCCGTCTTTGCCGATATGCGCTATCTTTTTGTAGTAGGGGTTAAATGAGGCTATGTCGCTGCGGACCCTATCCAGGGTAGGAGCATCCATAGTCGTCGCCTCTCCGTATAGTCTTGCCAGGATTGCAAATCCCGTTTCCCCTGCCGGGGGATCAAATACCCTTGAAAAGGCCTGAACCCGTCTGTCCAGTGATGTTACCGATCCCTCGGCTTCAGCGTAAGCCGAGCCTGGAAGGGCGACGTTGGCAAGAGCGACGGTCTCGTTTTCAAACATGTCCATTGCCACTACAAACTCAGCTTGATCCAACAGCCTTGCATAATCCTTGTTGACGGCGAAATCTTCCCCGATGATGAAGAAACCCTTGATCATACCGCCGAACATGGCTTCCTTAAGCTCCGCCAGAGATCGTACTCCCCTGGCGCGTTCCCAGGAGGCTGTCGGATGCTGGCAACATGCTTGAAGGGTTGTACCAAGGTCTATGAGTCCCTGAGAGTTGCTGTATTCGCGTGTAAGCAAAATGCCGTTTCCTTCCTTGCCGATTTTGCCGGTCAGGAGGACCAGATTGCCCAAGGCCTGCAGGTCGCCCTGTGATTTTTCACGAACGCAGTCGCCGTTGTATACATAGACTACATTCTTATCGGGATCGGATATTATCTCTGCCAAATGTTCGATGTATGCCTGGCTGACACCTGTAGCATCCGCCGCTTCGGCCGTGGAGATGAAGATTGCACGTTTAAAGGCATCGAATCCTTTGGCTATGGTCTCAATTTGGCTCTCGTCAAAGGCCTTCCGTTCGATTATCCGGGATGCCAGAGAACTCAAAAGCAGGGTATTGGTGCCGCGGCGGGTGTGGAGCCACAGGGAGGCAAAGGAGTTTATCTCCAATTCGGTGGAGCTGATTGATATTACCGTCGCGCCTTTGCGTGCCGCACGCTTTATCCTGAAGCCGAGCACCGGGTTTTCTTCGGTTACGTTGGCATTGAGAATTACGATCACATCGGCGTTTTCAATCTGATCCTGAGAAAGTGTCGATGCCGTCAGGCCGAGCGTGTCGTCCAGTTCATCGTCTTTGCCGTCTCGGATCAAGGCATGCATGCTGGTGATATTGCTGGTCCAGAATACCTCGCGCGCAAGACGCTGGGCTAAGAAGATCTCTTCATTGGTGCAACGCGGCGATATGAAAAAGGCAAGGGCATTGCTGCCGTACTTGTCGCGGACTTCTTTTAAACCGCGGACGGCACGTGAAATGGCATACTCAAGATTGGTCGACTTTTGTGCGCCGTTTTCACGAACCTTCGGGATGGTGAGGCGATTGGCTTCCAGGATGTCGCGATGTCCGAAGCGTCCAGCCATGCAAAGTTCTCCTGTAACATAAGGCGATTGCCTCTTGGCCGTGATATTCCATAAGACATTGTTTTTCTTGTTGAATATGAGATTACACCCGACACCGCAGAAATTGCATACCGATTCGTAAGGGATGCTGTGCTGAGGCCATGGCCGTTCCTGGGGGCGATTGAATGATATCGCGCCGGTGGGACATATTTCTATACAATTGCCGCAGGAGATACATGTGGTATTTTGCAGCGGTTTTTCCATAGAAGGTCGAACGACCATGCCGAAGCCCCTGTTGATAAAGCCGAGAGCGGAGGCTGCAAGAAGCTGGTCGCAGTATCGAGCACATTTACCGCAGAGAACACATTTATTGGGATCCAGCAGGATGTAAGGGTGGCGGTCGTCGACCTTGCCTTTATTCGCTTTGCCGCTGAAAGCCTGCTGATCGGCATTGTATTGACCGGCCCATTTCTTCAATTCGCAGGTATTCACATCCGAACAACCGCAGGAGAGACAACGAGAAGTTTCGCGATAGACATCATCATGGGCGATCCCCCTATCGACCTCGTTAAAATTTGCCACTCGAGTAAGGGGATCAGTCTGTTGCATGGAAGACCGTACCGTTTTATCAAAGAGATCGAAATAACTAGCGGGGATATCGCCCAGATTTGTCTTTTTGCTTATAAATTCCTGAGGCTGCTGTTCTATCTTCCCTGTTCTTATATAACAATCGATTACGGCGGCTGCCCGGCGTCCGGCGCCAATGGCGTCCACTGCGGCGGCAGGCCCCGAAACCACGTCTCCACCGGCAAAGACGCCGGCAATGTTCGTGGCAAAGGTGGCAGGATCGGCAACGATTGTTTTGGACCGCGTGGTTTCAACAATCCCCGTCGCATTTCCTTGCAGACAATCGGTATCGCAGTCTTGTCCGATGGCTGCGATGACATTATTGCAAACGACATCAAAGACATCGTTTTCAATGGGAACCGGGCGACGCCGACCGCTTGCGTCCGGTTCGCCCAGTTCCATCCGCTGACAGCGAAGAGATTTTACGCGACCGCCCTCCTCGATCACGTCCAAGGGCGCAACGAGATACTCGATTTTTACGCCCTCTGCAAGTGCATCTTCAATTTCGACCTTATCTGCAGGCATCTCATCGCTTGTCCGGCGGTACAAAATCGTTACGTTGGCAGCGCCACATCGCAGAGCCGTTCGGGCGGCATCGATAGCCGTATTCCCGCCGCCGACAACAACGACATTCCCTTTGAGATCAGGCGGCCCCTCACGCTTCACTTTCCCAAGGAAATCAATCCCGCCGATGACGCCCGGCGTGTCTTCATGGGAAATTCCCATGCTTTTGGCCTTCTGCGCCCCAAGGGCGAGGAATACGGCGTCGTATCCTCGTCCCCTTAGGGCATCCAAGGTGAAATCTATCCCAAGTTTCACCTTGGTCTCAACCTCGATGCCATGGCCGATGATGTAGTCTATTTCCTTGTCGAGTATGTTCTGCGGCAGCCTGTAATCCGGTATGCCGTAGCGGAGCATGCCGCCCAGTTTCTCGTGAGCTTCGAAGATCTTTACCTTGTAGCCGCGCTTGGCCAGGAAGTAGGCGGCAGTCAGTCCGCCCGGTCCGCCTCCGACAACGGCAACGGCATGCCCGTTGGGTTCGCTGATTTGCGGTCGATCGAGGTTGTCGTGCTCCAAATCGGCCACGTATCTCTTGATGAAATTGATGGCCACGGGAGAATCGACCTCCTGTCTTCGACACGCTCCTTCACAGTACCTTACGCATACTCTGCCGCAGACAAGCGGAAGGGGATTGGTCTCGCGGATGCGCTCCAGGGCTTCTTTGTACAGGCCCGACCTTGCATATGCCAGATAACCTTGAACATCCACATCGGCGGGGCACATCTCATAGCAGGGGCCGCGACAATCGGCGAAATGATTTGAAAGCAAAAGTTGGAGGGCGTTTTGCCTGGCCTTGAAAATTTTCTCATTGTTGGTCTGTACGACCATGTTCTCCGCAACAGCGGTAGTGCATGAAAGGACCAATCTGTTCATGCCCGTGACTTCAACCACGCACAGAAGACATGAACCGTATGGCTCAAGCCGCGGATCGTAACACAGCGTCGGGATTTCTATATCGTTTTCCCGGGCAACCTGTAAGATCGTTTGCCCCGGCTTTGCCGCTACCTGTTTATTGTCTATAGTAAGCTTTATCTCCCCCTGCATGTCCATGGCTCCTTTAGTTTTTCATGATGGCGCCAAAATTACACATAGTGATGCACTTTCCACATTTGATGCATTTGGCTGGGTCAATTTGGTGGGCCTGCTTCTTTTCGCCGCTTATGGCTCCCGCCGGACAGTTCCGTGCGCATAACGAACAGCCGGTGCAGGTTCCCGGATCAACGGCATATTCGACGAGCTGCATGCAGCTGTGAGCCGGACACCGTTTATTGACGATATGTTCCTCATATTCGGACCTGAAATACTTGATGGTTGTCAGTACCGGATTGGGAGCCGTCTGGCCGAGACCGCACTGGGCCGTGTCCTTGATGTAAGAACCCAGTCTTTCCAGTCTTTCAATGTCTCCTTCTTCACCCTTTCCCTCCACGATCCGTTTGAGAATCTCCAGCATGCGCAAGGTACCTATCCGACAGCTTGTGCATTTGCCGCAGGACTCATTTTGAGTGAATTCGAGAAAAAAGCGGGCCAGTTCGACCATGCAGGTGGATTCATCCAGGACGATCATCCCCCCTGAGCCCATGATTGCACCGGTTTTGTTGATCTGCTGGTAGTCTATCCGCGTATTGCCGAGTGATGCGGGGATGCAGCCGCCGGACGGCCCTCCCATCTGGACGGCCTTGAATTTCTTGTCATTGACGATGCCGCCGCATATATCGAAGATTATCTCGTTGATGGTGATTCCCATGGGCACTTCCACGAGCCCGCTTCGCTTGACCTTGCCGGCCATGGCAAAGACCTTGGTGCCTTTGCTGTCGTCGGTTCCCATCGCAGCGAGCGCTTGCGAACCGTTGAGTATCACCCACGGCAAATTGGCGAAAGTTTCTACATTGTTGATGTTCGTCGGTTTTCCCCACAGACCTCGAACGGCAGGATAGGGCGGCCGTATGCGGGGAGTCCCGCGGTGACCTTCAATGGAGGCAATGAGGGCTGTTTCTTCGCCGCATACGAACGCACCCGCTCCTTCCTTGATCTTGATGTGAAAGGAGAAATCAGTTCCCAGGATGTTGTCTCCGAGAAAGCCGCGTTCGGTAGCCTGGCTTATGGCGTTGTTCAGCCGGACAATCGCTCTCGGATATTCGGCGCGACAGTAAATGTAACCGTGCGATGCGCCGATGGCGTATCCGCAGATAAGCATGCCCTCCAAAACCGAATGAGGATCGCCTTCAAGCACGCTTCGATCCATAAATGCTCC
>MVQR01000130.1 GCA_002067815.1 Syntrophus sp. PtaB.Bin001
AGAATCTTGTCCAGGGCTTCTCCTTTCGCCGTCAGCATGAGAATGGGCAGAGCTTCCGTTTCCTGGTTCTGCCGCACGAGCCGACAGACTTCCAGCCCGGGAATGCCGGGCATCATGAGATCGAGAATCAGAAGGTCCGGATTGTCGGTCTGGATAAGTTTCAGTGCTTCTTCTCCATCGAAAGCCTTGAGTACGGCCATCCCTTCCTTTTCGAGATTGAAGGCCACCAGTTCAACTATATCTTCTTCGTCATCCACTACCAGAATTAACTTCTTTTTTGTCTGCATTACCGCCCCCGACAGGAGAATTGTTCATTAAAATCTTTTTTCAAATTCGTCCATGCTTGACGTTCCGGCATATTACCCTAATTTTCAAAAACATCAATTGGAAGGTTCAGCAGGCCAGCATCCAAGATAACCTGTTGCCAAATTGACTCTTTTGTTATAGCAGAGACGGCAGAGTGCAAGATTTCCAATTTTTCGTTGCCATTTACTGACCCGACGTTTTATCTCTTCCATAATCTAAGGAAATCGGCAGCACAGAACCCTAGTGGCTTTCAGGAGTTTTTTCATGAAGTTCAGGCTGATTTATCCGAAATGGCAGAAGCTGCAGCGACAGACGGAATTTCATCTCCCGCCGCACGGACCGGTGGTGATGGCGGCCGCCCTGCCGGAAGATGTTGATATAGAATTTATCGATGAAAACGTGGAAGCCCTGCCGGAAAACGATGATTGCGACCTGGTGGGAATTTCCGCAATGCTGACCAGCCAGATGAAACGGGCCTGGCAGATCGCAGACGAATACCGCCTCAAGGGTATACCCGTTCTCTTCGGCGGCATCGGGACCATGCTCCATGCCGAAGAAACAATGGCCCATGCCGATGCCGTTTTTCTCGGTGAAGCGGAAGGACGGATTGCCGAGGTTTTTCGGGATTTCCGTGCGGGAAGACTAAAGAAAGTATACGACCATCTCAACGATTTTCCCCCGATTGAAACGGTGGGAACGGCACGGCGGGACATTCTGAAACGCGACCTTTATGCCTACCGGGGCGTGCAGATGGTGGACCTTGTCCATGCCTCACGGGGCTGCCGTTTCAACTGCTATCCCTGCTGCGTGGGATACCTCGGCGGCAGGCAGTTCCGTCCCCGCCCTTACGACCGGGTAATCGAGGAAATGGCGGCCATCGACAACAATCGGCTCTTTATCGTTGACAATTCCCTGGCCCAGGACCGTGATTGGGAACTCGGCCTCTTCCGGGAGATGATCCCTCTGAAGAAAAAGTGGTGCTGCCATCCCATCGAGGACGATGACGAAGTTCTAGATCTGGCGGCGCAGGCCGGGGCCTGGTACGTCTATCAGGCCGTTTTCGACACCTCCGACTATATCCGCGACAGGATCAAGCGTTATCACGACCATGGCATCGGCGTAGAAGGTACGATCCTTCTGGGACTTGACGACCACACGGAAGACGGCATCCTCAGGCTGCTGGACTTCCTGATGGAAATCGAACTGGACCTCGCCGAATTCACGGTCCTCACGCCCTTCCCCCATACCCGCGCCTTTGACGATCTTCAGCGGGAAAACCGTATTCTCTCTTACGACTGGAACGACTACACCACGGACAAGGTCATCTTTCAGCCCAAGCACATGTCGCGGGAGCGGCTCCAGGAACTTTACGAATATGCCTGGGATGAGTTCTACCGGGAGGAAACCCAGAATTACAAGATGTTCAAGCTCTTCAAAAAAGTGGTTGAGAAGGAAAAGGCCGATGCGACCTACCGGCCCCGCCGCCGGGACCTGATCGACCGGAAGTTCGGGAGGGCCGGAAGATGACACGTGCGATTTCAAAGGGGGAACGCCACAGCTTCGAGGTCCCGATGACCGTCCCCTTTTATGATCTGGACCCCATGCAGGTGGTCTGGCACGGCAACTACCTCAAATATTTCGATGTGGCCCGGTCGGCCCTTTTCGACAGCCTCGGAGTGGACCTTTACAGCTTTCAGGGAGAAAACTCCCTCATCTTTCCCGTGGTCAGGACCTCCCTCAAATACATCCACCCACTCCGCCATCAGGACGCCTTTATCTGCAAGGCCACTCTCGCCGAAGCCCGCTTCAAGATCGTCGTCGATTTCGAAATCCGCCTGGCCGAAAGCGGACTGGTCTGCACGCAGGGACGCGGCGAGCAGGTAGCCGTCAAATTACCGGAGATGGAACTGCTGCTGGGCATCCCGGCGGATCTCCGCCGGGCAATGGGTTTCTGAGAAAATGACAACCGCTCTACCGGAAACCCTGAAGGCCGGATTTGAAAGGCTTTCCGCCTGGGCTGACCTCCTTGACCGAATCAATATCTTTCCAGTGGCTGATGGTGACACGGGCCGCAACCTGGTGGTCAGCCTGGCCCCCCTGCGCGACGGCTCGCCCCTGGTCGGAGACAGGGAAGGCTACATAAGGCGCCTCCTGCTTTCGGCTCGGGGAAATGCAGGCAATATCGCCGCCCGTTTTTTCTCCGGTTTTCTCCGAAAAACAGTACAAAATAACCCGGAAGCGTTGGCTGCAGGAGTCAAGGAGGGACGCACTCTGGCGTGGCAGGCCGTTGCTGACCCGAAGCCGGGGACAATGCTGACCCTCTTCGACGCCCTGGATGAAATTCTGCAAAATTCCCCACCGGAACTGGACGAATTGGGGATCGATGCCATTGTCGGACATCTGGCAGAAGCTGTCCGCTCCACCCCCCGGCTGCTGCCCCGCCTTCGGGATGCCGGAGTCGTTGATTCCGGGGCACTGGGAATGTACCTCTTTTTTGAAGGATTCTTTTCCGTCCTGGCGGGACGGGACACAGAACGGCCCTTTACTCCTCTTCATCAGGTTTTTCCCGAAGGACTCCGGCTTTCCCCAGCCTTTCCCTCGTCAGCGGCAGAGGAATCAGGATACTGCCTGGACGTAACGCTGCGGGCTCCGGCCCTGACGCCCGATGCGATTTCCCGGCTTACGACTTCGGGACGGAGCGTCGTGATTTCCGCCGACGGGGAATATCTGAAAGTTCATCTCCATACCCCGGATGCGGCGGCCGTTCGCAGAGAAATCTCCCGCTTTGGAGAAGTCGTTTCCTGGAAGGAAGACAACCTCGGTGAGGAGGAAGAAAAATTCTGCGCATCCATCCCGCAGTCTGAATCCCCAATACATGTCATGACAGATGCCGCGGGGTCTCTCACCCGCGAACAGGCCCGTCAACTGGGATTCACGCTTTTGGACAGCTATGTAACCCTGGGGGAGCGTAGCCTTCCGGAAACCAGCTTTGACCACGCCGAGCTCTACTCTGCAATGCGGCGGGGAATCCGGGCTGCGACCTCACAAGCCTCGCTTTTTGAACGCCACCAGCTTTACGCTCAGGTCCTGGAGCAAAATTCCCGGGTCCTGTATCTGTGCGTCGGTTCCGCCTTTACGGGAAATCTTGCCGCCGTTCAGGATTGGAAAAAACGTCATGATCCCGAGGATCGCCTGTTAGCGTTGGATTCCGGCGCGGCCTCCGGGCGGTTGGGACTGCTGGCCCTGGCTGTGGCCCGCTTTGCCCAAGAGGCAAAGGATGGAGAATTCGTGATTGCCTTTGCCCGTCGGCTTCTTAATCGCTGCGAGGAATACCTTTTCCCCGACGGGCTGCAATACCTTGCCGCCGGCGGCAGGCTTTCCCGGACAGGAGCGATACTGGGAAATCTACTGCACGTTAAGCCGGTGATCAGTCCAACCCCTGAAGGGGCGAAGAAGGTCTGTACCGTACACAGCCGCGATGAACAGCTCCGCTTTGCCCTGGACCGGCTTTCCCGAATCCTCCCGCTGCCGTCCGGAACCGACCTGATGATCATGCTGGAATACACGGACAACAAGGACTGGGTGAAATCCGAGCTTCAAGAGGCGGTCTCAAGGCAGGTCTCCGATGCGGAAATCCTGATACAGCCACTTTCCCTGACGGCCGGCGTTCATACCGGTCCGGGAACCTGGGGCATGGCCTTTCTGACAATTCCGGAAGAACAAGAAAAAACAGGGGATAGAAAACGTGAAAGCCAAAAAACGTAAAAATCGGCTGGCCATCGTCATCCCCGTTTACAATCATGAAAGCCGGGTGGCCGGTGTCATTGCCGATGCGCAGAAGCTCCGGCTGCCGATTTTTGTCGTGGATGACGGTTCCACGGACGGGACCTACGAACGGATCAAGGACATCTCCGATATAACAATCCTGCGCCATCAGGAAAACAGAGGCAAGGGGGCGGCCCTCCTGACAGGATTCGCCGCCGCGGCAGCCGTTGCGGACTGGGCGGCTACGGTGGATGCCGATGGCCAGCACAATCCCCGGGATGTCCTGGCGCTTTGGTCCGCTGTTGCCGATCTACCCGGGAATCCTGCCCACCGCAATTCACCCGCTGCAAAAAGCGGCAAAGGGGAAAGGCTAGCAGGTTTGAAAAGGCCCCTCGTTGTGGGCCTGCGGCAGGAAATGACGGGACCTGAGGTCCCTTGGACGAGCAGGTTCGGTCGCTCCTTTTCCAATTTCTGGGTACGGCTGGCGGGAGGGCCGCCAATTCTGGACACCCAAAGCGGTATGAGGCTCTATCCTCTGCCCGAATCGCTTCATCTCGGCGTGAGGGCACGTCGCTTTCAGTTCGAGGTGGAAATCCTGGTACGGGCAAGATGGCAAGGACATCCGGTTGTCGAGGTCCCCATCGGGGTAATCTACCAGCCGGGAACGGAGCGAATTTCTCATTTCCGGCCCTTTGTCGATTTTCTGCGTAATTCCCGCACTTTCAGCAGCCTAATCGCCATGCGCATTCTGATTCCCCGACGATTTCGCTCCCGACCGCAGAAGGGCTGAATTTCGCCTTAAAAATCTCCATTTTACGTCAAGGGCTCGAACTTATATCCGACACTGTAGACGGAATGGATCAGCAGGGCAGAGGGTTCGATGGTCTCGATTTTTCTGCGTAGCTTTTTGATGTGGCTGTCAATCGTCCGATCGCTGACGAAACGGTCATCGCGATATATCTTTTCCATGATCTGCCGCCGGTTGAAAACCCGCCCGGGATGCGCGGCGAGAAGTCGGAGCAGTTTGAACTCCACGGCAGTCAGTCCCAGATCTCGGCCGTGGAGAGTCGCCCGATAAGTATGTTCGTCCATTACCAACGAGTCGGCCCTGATGGTCCGGCCGTCCTGAGCCCGGCGCAGAACGGCCTTGACCCGGGCAACGACCTCGCGCGGACTGAAAGGCTTGCAGATGTAGTCGTCGGCACCCAGTTCCAGTCCGAGAAGCCGGTCGATTTCCTCGACTCTTGCCGTCACCATGATAATCGGCACCCTCGAGAAAATTCTTATATCCTTGCAGACCTCCATGCCGTCGCGACCGGGCAGCATGATATCCAGCAGAATCAGATCCGGCTTGTTTTCGCGAACCCAGTCCGCAACGCCGCTTCCTTCGTCCAGGATTGAAACTTCATAATTGGAAGCCTTGAGATAGTCGGCCAGCAACGCCGCAAGTTTTGGTTCATCTTCGACAACAAGAATCAGCCCGTTCACAGTCACCCTCCAAAAACAGGAAATACCAGGTCGCTTTGCGCGGCTAACTGTGTTGACTTTGTCGTTGGCTCCTCGACGTATGGCCTATACGACTGCGTCGCCTCCTCCTTGCCGCCTTGTTATCCTTTGAATTCAACCTGATAAAAAACGATATGCACTTGTAAACCGCCCAGGGGTGATTCGTGCACCGAGATTCCGCCTTCATGGGCATCGACAATCTTCTTGCAGATCGCAAGCCCCAGACCGGCACCGCCCGATCCCCTGTTTCTCGATCCCTCCACGCGGTAAAAGCGTTCAAACAGCCTCTCCCGGTCCTCGGCGCAAACTCCCGGCTCCGAATCCTGAAATTCAATCGTTAGAGCGCCGTTGCCGAACTGCGCCCCGACATTCAGCTTTCCTCCTATCTCCGTGTACTTCAGGGAATTTTCCAGCAAATTCAAGAACAACTGATCGAGCCTCCCCCGATCGGCGGAAACAATCGCCTCTGCCTCTTCGGGGATGCTCAGAGATAGTGCGATGTGTTTCTTCTCAAACTCGGCCCGATAGGATTGCACGGAACTCCGCAATACATCGAGCACGTCGAGATTTTCCTTCCGGTAGGTCAAAGCACCGAGATCGGAAAGTGACAGTTGATACAGGTCTTCCACCAAATGTGTCAGGCGCAGCGTCTCCGCGTGGAGAGAAGAAATCGTTTCCGGCGTAACGGGACGGATACCATCCAGAAGCGCCTCGATTTCACCCTGGAGCACGGCGACAGGTGTTCGCAACTCATGAGAGATATCGGCGATCCACTGGCGGCGTTCCTTTTCGTTTTTCTCCAGAATCAGCGCCATGGCGTTGAAGTCGCGGGCCAGTTGGCCGAGTTCATCGGAAGATGTAGAGGAAATGCGTGTAGCATATCGGCCGGAGGCAATCTCGTGAGTCGCCGCCGCCATTTCCTTAATCGGCTTTACCAGACGCCGGGCAAGGGGGAAGGAAATCAACATGACCAC
>MVQR01000131.1 GCA_002067815.1 Syntrophus sp. PtaB.Bin001
ACCCCGCAAGAAAATCATCCGCGTCCAGCACCACCATGCCCATATCGTTAGCGCCATGGCTGAAAACGGTCTAACAGGCAAAGTTATCGGTCTGGCTATGGATGGAACCGGTTACGGCTCCGACGGAACCGCATGGGGTTGCGAATTTCTCGTAGCCGATGAGGTGGATTTTCAGCGGGCGGGGCACCTTCAACCCTACCCTCTACCCGGCTCGGACAAGGCTATTCGTGAGCCTTGGCGAGTGGCAACGAGCCTCCTGCGGGAAAGCTTTGGCAATGACTGGCAGGACATTGCGCAAGGAGTCGGCATGAAAGAACATTGTTTACACTTTGACCTTCTGGATTCAATCATGTCTTCCGGATTTAACAGCCCCCTTTCCTCAAGTCTCGGACGCGTTTTTGATGCTGTGGCAGCCATCCTGGGGATTCGGCAGGCGGTCAGCTTCGAGGGGCAGGCTGCCATGGAACTGGAGGCCACGGCAAACGTGCCTGCCGAGACTACCTATCCTTTTTTAATTCGTTATGAAGAAGGCAGTTCGATCCTTGATTTCCGTCCGCTTATACGTTCTCTCGCACACGATCGGATTCGCGGGAGAGAAACCGCAAAGATTGCCGCCGACTTTCATTCAACAATCATCAGCTCTTTGGCTGCCATGGCGTGTATGATCCGTGAAAGGACAGAACTCGAAAAAGCCGTACTCAGCGGTGGTTGTTTTCAGAATCGAATTCTGCTCGAAGGCGTTACCCGTCAATTGGAAAAAGAAGGTTTTGCTGTCTACATCCACAAACGCCTGCCGCCCAATGACGGCGGCATTGCCCTGGGCCAGGCCGTTATTGCCGCATCACTTCTACTGGCTGCCGAAACGTATTAAATAGTCCACAATAACGATAAAATAATTCTTATAAGGGAACGGGAAGGCAATTTATGAATTATGACAAAATACTTCTTGAACATGGTGGGGGAGGCTTACTAAGCCACGAACTCATTTCTAATATTTTTCTTCCATCTTTCAGAAACGCCTTTCTTGAGAAACTGGAAGACAGTGCCGTCATTACCTTGGGCGACAAAAAAATTTGCTTCACGACGGATTCCTATGTAGTCGATCCTATTTTCTTTCCGGGAGGAAACATAGGTTCCATGGCCGTCCATGGAACCATCAACGACCTTTCTGTCTGTGGTGGTGTTCCACAAATGATGAGTGCCGGATTCATTATTGAAGAAGGTTTTCCCATCGAGGACCTCCGGCGCATTACTCAAGCCATGGCAATTGCAGCCCAAAAAGCCGGCGTATCCATCGTGACGGGAGATACAAAGGTTGTAACCCGTGGTGCTGCCGACGGACTCTTTATCAATACCTCCGGAATCGGTGTGATCGAGTATCCTTATCCTCTTTCTGTGGAAAGCATCAAGTCTGGCGATGTCGTCATCGTTAGCGGCACCATAGGCGACCACGGAGCTTCAATCCTCAGCAAGCGAAAGGAATTTGGTCTGATCACTGAAATTAGTTCCGACTCGGCACCGCTTAACGGTCTCATCGGATCTATCCTGTCGGTGTCCCCGAATATTCATTGTATGAGAGACCCGACCCGAGGTGGGTTGGGCGCCATCCTGGCAGAAATTGCAGAACAATCGAATTTGTCCATAACAATCTCGGAGAAAGATCTTCCAATTCGGGAAAAAGTAAAAGGAATCTGTGAAATTCTTGGTTTTGACCCTCTTTTTCTTGCAAATGAAGGTAAAGTTGCCATTTTTTGTGCCGACAATGATGCCGAACTTATCCTGAATACCCTTCAAAAGCATGAGTATGGTCAAGATGCCGCAATTATCGGCTCGGTTGGAGAAAGAAATGGTGGAGGGCTTATTCTGAAGACATCCATCGGCGGATCGCGCGTTGTCGATTTACCCCTAGGAGAACTGGTTCCACGAATCTGTTGAGTATTTACTGCCGATCACTAAAAATAAAAAAAGCACGCAGACCCCTGAGTGCAACCTTTTTAAAATCTATCCCGGTAAATTTTCTTTAAAAGATCTTTCGCTCTACAGAGGTCTCGTGCCTGACTTGCAAAGGTTTTCAGCAAGTTGAATGCCAAGAAGATTGTCTCATCGAAACATCTGTTTTATGCATTGAATTTCCGAAAAAAAGCATTAATAACGCATAGATTTTCTAAGTAAGGATGGATCGAATCGAAAAATTAGTAAATATATTGGAAATGCCTTTGTGTAATATGCGCACTCAGCTTATTCGAAAACTCAATAAGGATTTAGATTTGAGAAATGTTCCCATGACGCACACATTGTGCGGTATCCGCACATAATTCTTATCAATGTTCGGATAATCCCATTTTTTTCTGTTCACGAATCAATTTATAACGAGATATGTTAAGAAATTTAGCCGCTTCTGTTTTTTTACCGTGACTCATTTCCAGGGCCTTTGACAAGATTTCACTTTTGATGTTTTTTGTTATTTCTTCCGTCAATACTGTATAATCAATACCTTCTGAAGAAAGGTCGGGAAGAAAATCATCGACACGAATCTTATAACTTCCGCTTTTCACGGTGGCTCTCATTTCAGTGGGAAGATTGTCAGGAATTATTGTTGTGTCTACATTTTGCAGAATCATGACGCGTTCAATAATATTTTTTAATTCCCGAACATTGCCCGGCCAATGATAGGAAAGGAGAATATGTTCCGCATCTTTGCTGAATCCCTTGACCTTTTTCATGAATTTCCGGTTGAATTCTTCAACATAATGCTTTGCCAGCAGCAGAATATCCTCGCCCCTCTCTCTTAAAGGCGGAATAACTATAGGAACAACGCTGATCCGGTAATAAAGATCTTCACGAAAGGTGCCTTCACTCACCATTTTGCTCAAGTCTTTATTTGTTGCAAAGACAAAGCGAACATCGATGGGAATATTCTCGGTTCCCCCCAGACGGCGAATGTACCCTTCTTCCAGGACTCGCAGAAATTTGGCCTGCAGCTGGAAACTCATGTCGCCAATCTCATCAAGCAGCATGGTTCCACCGCTGGCATAATCCAGCAACCCTATCTTTTTCTTACGGGCATCAGTAAACGCTCCAGCTTCATATCCAAAAAGTTCGCTTTCCAGAAGCGTCCCTGGAATCGCTGCACAATTTACGTCTACAAAGGCTTTTGTATTCCGGTTTCCCTGTCGATGGATTGCACGGGCAATCAGTTCCTTCCCTGTTCCGCTTTCTCCTTGAATAAGAACATTTGTGTTATGTCCGGCCACTTCCTTGATCACATGGAAAATGCCGGCCATTTTACTGGATGTGCCGATAATGTTATCAAATCCAAGCAGAATATCCTGCCTCTCCTTCAGTTTTTCAACTTCCGTTTTTAATGATTTGGCCTCACGAGACAGTCGGGAATGCATGATTGCATTATCATAGGCAGTGCAGGCATTTTTAACTAAAATGTCGAGGACATTGATCTGATCCTGCGTAAAACTGTTCCGTTCTTTTGCAAGATATAATGCACCTTTGAATTTATCCCTTATATGCATCGGGATGGCCAATTCTGAAGAATATCCGTTAAACAACGGGGTGCAATCATCTTCATCCCAGGTTTGCTGCTTTATAACGATCTCATTCGACTTTATGGCGCGGTAAATAATGCTCCGTTCAAAATTTTTGCTACGGGTCTGCTCGTCCTCAATGATCATCTGTTTTCCGTCATGAACAAGGTATCGACTCTTGTCATTATCAATGATGTAAAAAAGGATCTTTGATGCATGGGCAATATCCAGCGCACTTGAAATAAGGATATCCCGTATACGATTATCCAGCACATAGCTGGAATTCATCTCTGACACAGCCTTTCCCAGAACGGTCAATTGGCGGATTTTCTCTGCATTATTTTCAAACAGTTGCGCATTATAGATAATGATGCTCATCTGATTGGCAAAGGTGAGGAATAGATTAACCATTTCCGGGAAGAAGCTGTTTTCCTGCCGGCACCAAGTTGCCGCGGTCCCGAAGACTTCATCTCCGATTTTAAGGGGCGCGCAAAAGATTGACCCCTGGTCATGAATCTTTGTCAAAAAACGATCCGTAGCCGTAATTCGCGTATCGGTAGATACATCCTCGATGACCATTGCCTCTCCGGTCTTGTAAACTTTTGATGCAATACAATCATCAGCTAAATTGATGGCTAAAGTAAAAGCCCTTCTTGTCTCTTCAGGATCAAAATTTTTTACTACCTGCGTTTCCAAATATTTCTTGGAATCACTCAACAATCGGATAATACCCTGATCAAACCCCAAGGAATCAACTACGTCGTCGAGTATTTTCTGCATTATCACTTTGACATTTGATGGATCGACAAGAAGAGAAGTAATACGGAAGAGACTCTGTAAAAGTTTATCCTTGTCAGGCAAAGGCATAGATGAAGTTAAGAAAGCATTAACTTGCCGAGATAGTTTTTCCATGAAATGAACCGTCTCCTTAAATAATTAAGTCTATGTCTTCCTAAAATCTGATCTTAGCCGCCCTTATCATATGCAAAGAATTGCATCGTAAAAACGGCTCTTCCCTGGGTTGCGGAGCGTAGATCAGTAGAATATCCGAAAAGGGCTTTCAAGGGAACCAGCGACCGAATTTCGCTTACCGCTCCCTTTGGAGTAATTGCTTGAATTTCTCCTTTCCTGGCATTTATGTCACCTATTACATCCCCCATGAATTCGGCCGGTACGATTACATTCACCAGCATTATAGGTTGAAGAAGCACGGATTCAGCTTTGATGCATCCATCTCTGAATGCTGTGGTCGCGGCAATTTTATAACCGATTGCAGATGATTCGCCTTCTTTAATCATTAAATCCAGAATGCATATTCTAATATCCACGACAGGATATCCGGAAGCTGCCCCGCTTAGAAGAGCCTCCTGAATACCCTCATCAACGGCTTTTTTATATTCTTCAGGAATAATCGTTGTGTCGATCTTCCAATCAACTTCAACCCCGGAACCACGCTCCCTAGGCTCCAACATCAGACGAACATGACCGAAGTGTTTTTTGTCGCCCAACTCTCTTTCAAAGTGTCCATCCACCTCGATTTTATTCCGGATTGTTTCACGATATACAACCCTCGGTTTGCCGACGTTGACATTAGCGTGGAATTCCCGGCTCAATCTATCAATAATAATATCGAGGTGCAATTCACCCATTCCTGATATAACAGTCTGAGCCGTTTCTTCATCATATTTGATTCGAAGCGTCGGATCTTCTTCCATTAATTTCATCAAAGCCTGTGACAATTTTTCCTGATCAGCAGGTGTTTTTGCCTCAATTGCCTGAGAAATAACCGGCTCGTAAAATTCAATTGATTCAAGTAGGATGGGATGTCCTTCATCACAAATAGTATCTCCGGTTGTTGTCTCCTTCAACCCCATAACCGCAACGATGTCCCCCGCACTTGCCTGTTCCAGTCGCTCACGCTTGTTTGCGTGCATTTTCAGCAGCCGGGACGCTTTTTCTTTTTTATTCTTGCTGGCGTTATAAAGTTCTTCACCGGATTTTATCTGCCCCGAATAGATTCGGATATAGGTTAACTTTCTGCCTTCATCCTGCATCACCTTGAATGCCAGAGCCGTAAGTGGTTCTTTAACACTGCTTGCTCTCAACAATATTTCTCTGGTTACAGGATGATGGCCTTGAACGGGAGGAATGTCCTCCGGAGACGGCAAAAAATTGACCACTGAATCGAGTATCGGCTGTATACCCTTGTTTTTCAGGGCTGAACCGCAAATCAAAGGCACCAGCTTAGTCGCCAGGGTAGCTTCCCTGATAGCTTTGATCAGATCGTCCTCGGATATTTCTTCCCCTTCCAGATATTTTTCCGCTATATCGTCATTAACTTCTGCAAGGATTTCTAGCATTGTTTCTCTGTGAGCTTCGATTTCTGATTTAATATCCTCTGGAATTTCAGCAAATTCGTAATTCAACCCTTTTGAATTTTCATCCCATGTAATGACTTTTCTTCGAATGAGATCAACAACCCCTGCAAACTTCTCTTCCTGTCCCCAGGGTACCTGTATTGGGAGAGGGATAGAAGTAAATCTCTCCTTCATCATCTCGATGACTCTGAAGAAATCCGCACCAACTCTGTCCATTTTGTTAATGAAAGCAACCTTTGGAACGCTATACTTATCAGCCTGATGCCATACGGTCTCAGATTGAGGCTCCACACCACCCACTGCGTCAAAAACGACTACCGCCCCATCAAGTATGCGAAGGCTTCGTTCGACTTCAATAGTGAAATCCACATGTCCTGGTGTGTCAATAATATGAATTTCATGATTTTTCCAATCACAGGTCGTTACTGCAGAAGTAATAGTAATGCCTCTTTCCTGTTCCTGCGGCATCCAGTCCATGACGGCTTCTCCGTCATGGACTTCCCCGATTTTATAAGATTTTCCCGTATAATACAGAATTCTTTCACTCACTGTTGTTTTTCCCGCATCAATATGAGCGATGATTCCGATATTTCTAATTCTGGAAAGCTTGGATTTTGGA
>MVQR01000132.1 GCA_002067815.1 Syntrophus sp. PtaB.Bin001
TCCCAACGGGAGTTGGCCAGCATGCTGGGCGTCACCCGGGAAAGCATAAATAAGGAACTAAAAACACTGAAAGATAAAGGTCTGGTCGAGACATCCAGAAACAACATCATCATCCGCGATATCGACCGTTTGAGGCGTCGGAGCCGTTGACTCTCTATAACTGGTGATACAACAACAGGTTGACAGCGTATTCACCGACAAAGAGATAGGCAACAGCTGCAAAAGAAAGAAAAGGTCCGAACGGTACGGCATATTTCATATCGCTACCTTTAATCATCATCACCGATATTCCGACAACAGCCCCCACCAGCGAACTGACCAGTAGGATGAACAACAAGGATTTCCACCCAAGAAAGGCACCCAGCAAAGCCAGGAGTTTGATGTCTCCACCGCCCATTCCTTCCCGCTTTGTCACCAGTTCGTAAATAAGGGCAATTAGATAGAGTGAACCACCACCGATGAGCACACCCAACAGTGCCTCCATAAAGGAGAGTTTCATTATAAATATTGCCATGCAAAAGCAAATCGGAATTCCCGGCAGAGTTATGACATCGGGAATGATCTGATGATCGATATCTATAAACGTGATCAGGATCAATGCACTGACGAAAATAAAGGCTGCAAGAAATTTAAGTGTCAGACCAAACTTCCAATAAACTAGTAGGGCCATTACAGCCGTCAACACTTCTACAAAAGGATAACGAAGAGAAATCCTTGTACCGCAGGCGCGGCAGCGTCCCCTAAGAATTAGATAACTGACCAAGGGGATGTTGTCATAAAAGCGGATGGGATGCCCGCAGCTCGGACAGTGAGAAGCTGGGGCAATAATTGACATACCTTCAGGAATCCGCCAGATACAAACATTAAGGAAGCTTCCCACCACAGCGCCAAGTACAAATGTTAACAGTGCCTCCACACCTATAACCACTATTATAAAAACCCCTTTCGTTTCTTTTCTCCAGTTTATGCAAAAAGCGCTCTCATCAGTCCCTGCAAAGTCAAAATGCAGGAATGTTAATGCCATGGGGTATATAAGAAGTTTATTCATCCTGATATTTGAGATTTCCACCCATTATATAACCCGGATTCAAGCTCCGAATCCTTGACTTCATCGGTATGGTGGCTTATACACCTGAAGAAATCAACAGCAATATCTCGTCTAATTGAGGGTAAAGGGATGTCCGTTTTGAATGATGAGGCCTTCATGAAGCGTGCCTTGAGACTTGCCAAAAGAGGTGAAGGGTGGGTAAGTCCCAATCCGATGGTCGGTGCGGTCATCTTCAAGAACGGTAAAATCATCGGAGAGGGTTATCACCGGAAATTCGGGCAGGCACATGCCGAAATCAATGCCTTGAACAATGCAGCGGAATCAGTTGAAGGTTCGACAATTTATGTGACTCTCGAACCATGCAGTCATTACGGCAAAACGCCGCCCTGTGTAGACAGAATAATTGCCAGCCGACCGGAACGAGTCGTCATCGGCACAACCGACCCCAATCCTCTTGTGGCCGGTCAAGGAATCGAAGCCCTGAAGAATCACGGGATTCAAGTTGCCACAGGAGTTCTTGAAACAGAATGCAAGGAAATCAACGAATCCTTCTTTAAATTCATCCAGTCCCGAAGCCCTTTCGTAACCCTTAAATTCGCCCAAACCCTGGACGGACGTATAGCGACATCAACCGGACATTCCCGATGGATCAGTTCTCCACCTTCGCGACGATTTGCCCACCGCCTACGGCATATTCATGATGCAATTCTGGTCGGCATCGGTACAATTCTGTCAGACGATCCGGAATTGACCGTTCGACTTGTTCGCGGTAAGAATCCTTTGCGGATCGTGCTGGACAGCCAGCTCCGGATTCCCCTGACGAGCCGCATACTTCAGGATCAAGACCAATCCAAAACCCTTATTGTCACAACTGACAATTCTGAGAAAGAAAAGATCCTCAAATTAAAAGACCTCGGCGTCGACACGCTTATTCTTCCAGCAAATCAATCGGGAAATATCGATCTGAACCTGCTATTACAGGAACTGGGAAACCGCAATATCGCTTCGTTGCTCGTCGAAGGCGGCTCCGGTGTTCTCACAGCCCTATTGGCTGCAAATCTAGCAGACAGGCTGATAACTGTAATAGCACCTAAGATTACAGGTAAAGGAATCGAAGCAGTGGGACAACTGAATATTACAAATATGGAAAATGCTATTGGGTTGATTTTCCGAAAAATATTCCGTAAAGGCAATGATCTCATAATCGACAGTCGCCTAAACAAATTGTTCTGATCCGATATTTAATCGGTTATATTCAGTGAATTGCCAAACTCCGGAAAACTACACTTCACTGGCAAGATTTCAGCAGAAATTCCGCAGCTCTTATTCCGTCCAGTGCCGAACTGATAATGCCACCCGCATAACCTGCACCTTCACCGCAAGGGAAAAGTCCCCGAACCGATACACTCTGACCATCCTCTCCACGAACAATACGGACAGGGGACGAAGTCCTAGTTTCCACACCGATTAGAACAGCTTCCTCCGTTATAAATCCCGGCATTTTCACATTAAAGGCAGTCAGTCCCTTCTGCAACGCCTCAACGGCAAACCTGGGCAGAGCACGATCCAAAGGTGCGGAAACAACACCAGGGAGATAACTGGTTTTTATTTTACCTTCAGTCAAACACCCGCGGAGAAAATCGACCAACCGCTGTGCCGGGGCGCTATAATTGCCGCCGCCGAGGTCATAAGCTCCAGCTTCCCACTGCCGCCGGAAACGAAGTCCACTAAGGGGATCGAAGGACTTCCCAGCGAAGTCATCCGTCCGGATATTTACAACGACGGCGCTATTGGCAAAGACGCCGTCTCGTAGTGACACACTCATCCCATTAGTTATAACTCCTTTCTCAATTGCACTGCAGCCTATGACACGCCCGCCCGGACACATACAAAATGTATAAACCGATCGATCAAGGGTGGGAATCCGGGCAGTGAGAACATATTCGGCAGGAGGCAAATCCGGACCGATCCAGGGGCCATACTGAATTTCGTTGATCAACGCCTGGGGATGCTCAACCCTCAGTCCTACAGCAAAAGCCTTAGGAACAAGTCGGACTCCTCGGTCCAAGAGCATTTCGTAAGAATCATCGGCGCTCTGGCCGATTGCCAGGATAACTCGATCCGTTGCAATTTCCTCTTTACCGTTGATCACAATTCCGGTAACGGCTTCCTGATGGACAATCAGGTCTGTCATCTTCGCGTCAAAACGGATTTCACACCCTAATTCCTGAAGACGCCTTCGCATTTGGACGACCACTCCCCTCAATCGATCCGTACCGATATGCGGTTTCGCATCAATGAGAATATCCGTAGGAGCGCCCATTTCAACAAAGGTTTTCTTGACCCAGGCAGTCAATGGATTTTTGACACGACTCGTCAGTTTACCGTCGGAAAATGTTCCGGCGCCACCTTCCCCAAAATGGACATGGCTTTCAGGATGAAAGTGCCGCCTTCCCCAAAAATCCTCCACATCCCTGATACGCTCGGGCACGGCTCTACCCCTCTCAATAAGAAGAACAGGCATTCCGGCACTTGCCAGGAACAAGGCGGCAAAAAGCCCTGCCGGTCCGGAACCGACGACAACGGGCCTTCTTTCTGTCAATACTGATTTTCTCAAATGGTTTGAGGGAACAGACAAATCCGGAGCTTTGGAAATACGGCGGTCCTTTATATTCGGAATAATGATTGAATCGGATACTGACACCACAACGGCATAGATAAACAAAGGAGGGCGGCTTCGGCGAGCATCTAAAGATTTCCGCATAATCTCAAGTCCAGAGATTTCCTCTGGCGAAATACCTAAAATGTCCGCAGCCAAAGCCGGAAGATTTTCTTCTCCGTCACCCGGCATAACCGGTATATCCGTGATTTTGAGCCGCATAATCAGTTCCTCATTGAAAATCATGCAGTTCTGTTATAAAGTCACACCCGATGTAAATTGGAAAAGAGAAAAATTTTGTGAATGTGACGAAGCAGTTTGCCAATCTGAAGTCATTTTCAACGATTTGTCAACCCGCGGTAGCCGAAAATTTCTCCGCACATAATTTTATGTATACATTTCATTAAAGGGAATGCCCTGCATCAGATATATTTCGAAACTTTTTGTCTGACTGAATTGTTTTCAGTGAAAGTTTGAGCTCACACGAAGCTTCGTTGTTCCTGTAAATGAATTATTTAAGATAGAATGTGATTATGCCTTGGTATGCTATTCATACAAGAAGCCGTCACGAGGATAAAGTCTATGCCGGCCTTGTGCAAAAATCCATATCGACTTTTTTGCCGAAAATTGAGGTATGGAGCCGGAGGAAAGACCGCCGGAAAAAGATTATGATCCCTCTCTTTCCGGGATATCTTTTTGTTGAGCTGATTTCTCTGGACAATCAGACGAAACTGGAAGTGCTCAAAACCTTCGGAGTCGTCCGAATTCTCGGCAAACCCACGGGATCGGAACCCATCGCCGTTCCTGACGACAGGATAGATGCCATTCGCCGCATCGTGGAATCCAAGGTTGAGGTCCAGAGTCTTCAATATCCTCACGTGGGAGAAGCGGCCAGAATTGTGGAAGGTCCGTTTCAAGGCATTGAAGGCACGGTAATACATACGGACTTTGAAAAAGATCTCTTTGTAGTTACGATTGAATTGCTGCAGCGCTCTGTGGCCATAAAACTGGACAGTTCCCAAATCGAAAAGATCTGAACCCCGTTACGGTTCATATAGTAGATGAGTATTTCACCGGAAAAAGAAAAAGCCATTACGGAAAGGATGATTCGCCTCGGCATTTCGGAAGAAGATCTCAGGGAAACTTTTGTACGGTCTTCGGGGCCCGGCGGTCAAAATGTCAACAAAACGGCAACATGCGTCTATCTTGTTCATCTGCCTACGGGACTTTCTGTCAAATGCCAGCAGGATCGCTCTCAATCCGTTAACCGTCTGCTTGCCAGGCGATTGCTTCTCGATCGGATTGAGAGATTGAAAACGGGACAGATTAGTGCAGAAAAAGCTCGAATCGAGAAAATCCGGCGGCAGAAAAGACGCCGTTCACAACGGGCGAAGGAAAAAGTTCTGGAGTTGAAGCACAAGCAATCTGAAAAGAAGAAACTCCGAGAAAAAATCGGATTTGACGATGCATAACGGCACACATAAGCGAACTTATATGTCAGGTACTAAAGGCAAAGAAGGAGAAGCTGTCGCGCTGAATCCCGACGAAAAGAAAATCCTCCAGGTCCTTCAGGGTGATATCCCCTTGCATGCCCGTCCCTTTGCCTTGTTAGGTAAAAGCCTGAATATGCGGGAAGATGACGTGATCAGGATCATCAAAGGGCTATCAGACGAGGGAGTTCTTCGAAAATTCGGCGCCATAATTCGACACCGGCAGGCGGGATTTACACAAAACGCCATGGTGGTCTGGTCCGTTCCGGAGTCCCGAATTGAGATAGCAGGTAAAATTCTGGCCTCTTTTCCCGAGGTGTCTCACTGTTATGAAAGAACGCCTGCTTTTGAAGGTAAATATAATATTTTTACGATGGTCCATTTAAAAACACTGGATATTCCTCTTCAGGTACGGCAGATGGCAGAGGCTGCAGATCTTGATGACTATCAAATTCTTATCAGTGCAACCGAGTATAAAAAGAGCAGCATGGTCTATTTTGGAAACAGAAATTTAGAAAATGATTGAAAAAACAACAGAATATTCATCGGAGCAACTGTTTGACATCGCACAGAAGATGCTGCCCGGCGGGGTTAACAGTCCCGTAAGAGCGTTTCGGGCTGTCGGCGGAGTGCCTCGTTTTATTGAAAGAGCAGCCGGTTCTCGAATCTACGATGTTGATGGACGTGAATACATCGATTACGTTGGATCATGGGGGCCGATGATTCTTGGCCACAGTCATCCCAAAGTCGTGGAAGCCATCCGGTCCGCAGCCGAACGGGGAACCAGCTATGGCGCCCCAACACCGCAGGAGATTTCTTTGGCAAAGATCATCATCGAAGCTTTCCCTTCAATCGAGATGGTCAGAATGGTAAGCTCCGGCACTGAAGCAACAATGAGTGCCATACGCCTGTCCAGAGGCTACACCGGAAGAAAAAAAATCATCAAGTTTGAGGGTTGTTATCACGGTCACGCTGATTCTCTCCTGGTGAAAGCCGGCTCAGGAATCGCCACTCTGGGCATACCCGGTAGTCCGGGCGTGCCGGCATGCCTTGCCGAATTGACAATTACGCTTCCTTTCAACTCCATTGAAGCCTTCCAAAGAGCAGTGGATTATTACGGGAAAGAAGTGGCATGCGTTATTGTTGAACCCGTGGCAGGCAATATGGGTGTTATCCAACCCCGTCCCGGATTTCTGGAAGCGCTTCGGGATCTGACTCGCCAGGCAGGAATAATTCTAAT
>MVQR01000133.1 GCA_002067815.1 Syntrophus sp. PtaB.Bin001
GCCTCCTCTTTGAAGTCCAAGTCGCCGAACCGCGCGAAGTCATGTGGTGGGCCTTCCGCTGGGGCGCCGGCGCCGAAATTCTGGAACCGTCCTGGCTGCGGGAGGAGGCGAAGGAGGAAGTGGAGAAGATGAGTGGAATTTATAAGAGGGGAGAACCATAATATTATATATAAATAAAGCTAACGGTATTGGATGATGAGAAAACATTTGTATGCACATACAAAGCCCGGCACTAGAGTCGACGAGTGGCAAACGCTGGAAGATCATTTGAGAAATGTTGCTGAAATGGCTCTTAAGTTTGGCAATGACTTTGGAGCCGGCAAGTGGGCTTATTTCGCCGGACTTTGGCATGACTTGGGAAAATCTTCATGCGAATTTCAACAAAAGTTGGTTGTTTCTTGTGACAGTAATGCACATATCGAAAAGCCCGGTAGAGTTGATCATTCCACCGCGGGAGCACAATACGCATACAAAAAATTGAAGGATGTCGGTAAGATATTGGCTTACACGATCGCCGGTCACCACGCAGGTCTTCCAGACGGGAAATCAAATGAAGATTCATGTTTGGTGAAAAGATTGAGCAAAAAGATTCCTGATTATGATTTGTTACTCGAATCAACCTCTATTGACAATCTATCATCAAGAGATCTTCCGCTCAAAGTCGATAACAACCGTTTTGGTTTTCAGATTTCCTTCTTCATTAGAATGCTTTATTCTTGCCTTGTAGATGCCGATTTCCTTGATACCGAACGCTTTTTGAGTGAAGATAGGTCACTATGGCGAAGTGGATATGAGCCATTGACCGCGTTGCAGGACAAATTGAATTTGTACCTTGACCGATTTCCCAAAAATTGTCCTCCACAGTCCATAAACAATTACCGTAATCAGATTTTGAACGCGTGCCTTGACGCTGCCAAGTGCTCACCTGGTCTGTTTTCACTGACTGTACCGACAGGTGGCGGTAAAACACTTTCTTCTCTGGCCTTCGCCCTGAAACACGCCTTGGCATATGGAAAAACTCGTATCATTTACGTCATACCATACACGAGCATTATTGAACAAAATGCTGCTGTCTTTAGGGAAATATTAGGAGATAACGCCGTTTTGGAGCACCACAGCAACTACGATCCTGGCGAAGAAAATCAGCGATCACGTCTGGCAGCTGAAAACTGGGATGCGCCGCTCATTGTGACAACCAACGTTCAGTTTTTCGAGTCGTTTTTTAGCAACCGATCATCGCGCTGCAGAAAATTACATCGGATTGCCAACAGTGTTGTGATTCTTGATGAAGCCCAGATGTTGCCGGTTCCGTTACTCAAACCTTGTCTGGAGGTTATTCGGGAGCTTTCTTTAAACTATGGTACGACAACGGTTCTCTGCACTGCGACCCAACCAGCCTTGCTCAAATCTGCTTTGTTCCCGGATGGACTGGAGGGAGTGCGTGAGATTATCCTTGATCCACCGAAGTTATATTTTGCCTT
The DNA here is from genome assembly GCA_002067815.1 of Syntrophus sp. PtaB.Bin001. Classification (GTDB taxonomy): domain Bacteria; phylum Desulfobacterota; class Syntrophia; order Syntrophales; family Syntrophaceae; genus Syntrophus. The sequence continues at coordinate 1,482 of MVQR01000133.1, forward strand.
GAAACGTGTTCAGGTAAAGAAGTTCCCCGTATTGCAGAATGACATGCTTGTGCAGCAGTTGCAGGATTATCAGCGGGTTTTGTGCATCGTCAACACCAGGAAACATGCCCGTGTAGTTTTTGAAAAGCTTCCGAAGCGCGATGGTTGCTTCCATTTGAGCGGTCTGATGTGTCCTGCTCACCGGACAGAAGTATTGGAAAAGATTAAAAGTACTCTTCTTAATGGTAATAAGCCATGCCGGGTGATCAGCACGCAGTTGGTCGAGGCTGGCGTGGATGTGGATTTTCCTGCTGTTTTTAGAGCGATCTCCGGCATTGATTCAATCGCACAAGCAGCAGGACGGTGTAATCGTGAAGGGAAATTGGGGCAGGAGGGAAAGGTAATCGTTTTTTTGCCGGAAGATGGATTGCCTTCCGGGGACTTACGCCAGGCTGCCGATACAGCAGAAACAATTCTTCGCAACCATGATGATCCGTTATCGCTAAAAGCGGTAAACGATTATTTCCGAATGTATTATTGGCTAAAAGGGGAAGCGCTGGATCGTCAGCATATCCTTGAAGACATAAATGAAGGCAGTCGCTCAGGTGATTTCCCTTTTAAACAGATAAACGAGAAATTCCGGATTATTGAAACCGAGTTGCAATCCCTTATCATACCTTTTAATCGGGACGCCGATGCTGTCATCAGCGAATTACGTTATAGCGCCTATCCCGCAGCGGCAGCCAGGAAGGCGCAACGTTTCACCGTTCAGGTATACCCCCAGACAATCAATAGTCTGTTGGTTGCCGGGAGTGTTGAGCAGCTTCAAAATCAATATCTGGTATTGATCAATAGGGATCTTTATCGAGATGATCTTGGGCTTTGTCCTGAAGACCCGATGTTTCATGAAATTGAGACTTTGATCTGCTGAGTTGTTTCGTTTATCCGCAGCAAAAATTTTGTATGAGTTCGATGTGGAGAAAGGAGGTGTATTCTTATGTCTTATGGCATTAAACTGAAAGTGTGGGGAGAGTATGCCTGTTTTACTAGACCGGAGATGAAAGTGGAGCGTGTAAGTTATGATGTCATGACTCCCTCCGCGGCGCGAGGCATTTTGGAAGCGATTTACTGGAAACCGGCTATCACCTGGATTGTGGACCGTATCCATGTGCTGAAACCAATTCGGTTTGACAATATTCGGCGAAATGAACTGGGAAGCAAACTGGCCCTGGGAACAGTGAACAAAGCCATGAAAGACGGTCATTCCCCTGTAGAAGTTTTCATAGAAGACGACCGCCAGCAGAGAGCTGCAATGGTCCTTAGGGATGTCGCTTATGCTGTTGAGGCCCACTTTATCTTTAGCAGTGCTGAGGATAACAATCCGGCAAAGCATAAGGATATCTTTGACCGGAGGGCTGCTAAGGGGCAGTGCTTTCAGCAGCCTTATCTAGGATGCCGAGAGTTTCCGGCATTTTTCGAGCCGATTACTGGGGAGATTCCCCGATCCATGCTGAGCGGTGAAACGGTTCTTGGATGGATGCTGCATGATATGGATTTTAAAAATAATATGGAAGCCAAGTTCTTTCGCGCAGTCATGAGAGACGGTATAATCGACATTCCGTCCCTTGACGGTGAGGAGGTCAAATCATGATCCTTCAATCCTTGAATGATTATTATCATCGATTGGCAGCTGATCCTACTTTGAATATTCCACGTCTTGGTTTCAGCCGGCAAAAGATTTCTTTTGCATTGGTAATAAGCATGGAAGGGAAACTGCTGCAAGTTGTTGATATCAGAGACAGTAATGGAAAGAAGAGTGTCCCAAGGCAACTTGTTGTGCCGGAAGCGGTCATTAAGTCAGTTAACATTGCTGCTAATTTTCTTTGGGATAATGCCGGTTATGTCCTTGGCGCCGATGCAAAAGAAAATCCTGAGCGGGTAAAAAGAAAATTTTCTGCTTTCAAAGATTTGCATAATGAAATTGGTGGGAATCTGGATGACGAGGGAATGTCCGCTGTTCTGCGTTTCCTTGAGAGTTGGAATCCAAGCGAGGCGTACAGTCTTTCTTACTGGGAGGAGATCGCTGCCGGAGCGAATCTCGTTTTTCAGTTGGATGGTGCTTTAGAATTTGTTCATGAACGGCATGCAGTGAAAGATGCATGGCTTCGCCATTATATTGAAAAAGCTTCAAACTTTATTGCTTCCTGTCTGGTTACGGGAGAAAAAAAACCTGTTGCTCGTTTACATCCGAAAATCAAAGGAGTTCGTGGTTCGCAAAGCACAGGAGCTTCTATTGTATCTTTCAACCTCGATGCATTTGATTCTTACGGAAAAAAACAAAACTTCAATGCCCCGGTAGGGGAAGATGTTGCCTTCCGTTACACAACAGCTTTGAATCATCTCCTTAATATTGGCAGCCGGCAGAAGATTCAGATCGGCGATGCTACCACTGTCTTTTGGACGGAGCGAGACTCCCCCGTCGAAGGTTTTTTGGGAATGATCTTCGATCCGCACGAATATGCTGGTGATATCAAGGAAGTCCGGGATTTTCTCGAAGCAGTCAGAGAGGGCAAAAGACCTTCTGATATCGGTGACGAAGAGATGAAATTCTATATTCTAGGACTCGCTCCGAATGCATCCCGACTCTCCATTCGCTTCTGGCATATCAGCACGGTCAGGGATATCAGTGAAAAAATTGGGTGGCACTTCAGAGACTTATCTATTGTAAAAAGTCATGACAATGATCCCGATTACCCCGGGATGTGGCAGCTTTTAAGGGAAACAGCAGCGCAGCATGACTCAAAGAATATCTCTCCCTTGCTTGCAGGTGCTGTTATGCGTTCCATTCTCACTGGTTCGGCCTACCCCCAGAGTTTATTGACAGTAATCATCACTCGCATTCGTTCGGATCAGACAATCAATTATTTGAGGGCGGCCATGATTAAGGCTTACCTTTGCAGGCAGTTTCATAGAAATTCCATCCCAAAGGAGGTTAGCATGTCATTGGATAAAGCTTCGAAAAACATCGCTTATAATCTCGGACGTCTCTTTGCTGTACTGGAGAAGTCGCAAAAAGACGCCATTCCGGGAGCAAATACCACCATTAAAGATCGTTATTATGGGGCTGCTTCAGCGACCCCGCGAACTGTATTTCCGCAACTTCTCCGATTGGCGCAGCATCATATTCAGAAGGCGGAGTACGGCCGTCGCAATGACGGTCTCATTGAGGATATTATACAGAACATCCAAGAATTCCCTGCACATCTTGGACTGGATGATCAGGGATTATTTGCTATTGGATATTACCATCAACGACAGGCATTCTTTGCCAAGACAGAACAACAACAAGGGGGTTGATTTGGATATGGCTATTAAAAATCGCTACGAATTCGTTTATCTTTTTGATGTGGAAAATGGAAATCCCAATGGAGATCCCGATGCGGGCAATATGCCACGGATAGATCCGGAAACCAGTTTCGGCTTGGTTACAGATGTATGTCTGAAGCGTAAAGTTCGTAATTTTGTTGAGATTGTAAAGGAGAACCAAACACCTTATGAAATTTATATTCGGGAAAAGGCCATCTTGAATCAAACTCATGAGCGTGCCCACAGTGCTGTAGGTGTAACAACTAAGGAAGACGGGAAAAAACGTAGAGGGACTGGTGAGGAAGTCGAGAAAGCAAGGAAATGGATGTGTGATAATTTTTATGATGTGCGCACATTCGGTGCTGTCATGGCTACCGAAGTTAATTGCGGCATTGTTCGCGGTCCTGTACAGATCAATTTTGCCCGAAGTATTGAGCCCATTGTCCCACTGGAGGTTAGTATTACACGGATGGCGGTGGCAACAGAGAAAGAAGCGGAACAGCAAAGTGGGGATAACCGGACAATGGGGAGAAAGCATATCGTTCCTTATGCCCTTTATCGTGCGGAAGGCTATGTGTCCGCCCATCTGGCGGCCAAGACAGGGTTTTCCGACAGTGATCTGACCTTGCTTTGGGATGCTCTGGTCAACATGTTCGATCATGACCATTCCGCGGCACGGGGGAAGATGAATGCAAGAAAGCTATTTGTATTCAAGCACGATTCCGCGCTGGGCAATGCTCCAGCTCATAAACTCTTTGATCTGGTAAATGTGTCAAGGGTTACAGATAACACGAACCCGGCACGAAATTTTTCGGATTATGAAGTTTCAATTATGGAATGCGTTCTGCCGGAAGGTGTTACTCTTGAGGAAAAAATTTAATCATTCTTGAGGACATCATGTATGCCGAAGATGATTTTATCCCACTTTCCGCCATGCAGCATATGGCTTTCTGCCCTCGCCAGTGCGCCCTGATCCATGTGGAGCAGGTCTGGTCGGAAAACCGCCTTACCGCTGAAGGCCGTCTAATGCATGAGCGGGCGCATGAAGAAGGCGGGGAATCTCGGGGAGATGTGCGTATTGCGCGAGCTGTTATGCTGCGGTCCTTTCGCCTCGGGTTGGTCGGCATGGCTGATGTGGTGGAATTTCACCGCTTGGAGGACGGCAGTTGGCAGCCTTTTCCAGTGGAATACAAGCACGGAAAACCCAAATCGGACAACTGTGATAAGGTGCAACTCTGTGCCCAGGCTATCTGCCTGGAAGAAATGCTGAATATCGAGATACCCTGCGGGGCCTTGTTCTACGGAAAGACACACCACCGCCTGGATGTCGCCTTTGATGAAAACCTCCGTCAGGAAACGGAATCGATAGCAAGGCAAACGCACGAACTGATTGCTTCCGGGCGGACGCCCCCGCCGGTTTATGAAAAGCGCTGTGAAAGCTGTTCACTCTTGGAGGGATGCCTACCTAAAAAGATGCAGAAGAAACGCTCGGTCAAGGCGTATTTGTCCAGGATGCTGAGGGATATATGAAAAAACATCTCAACACCCTTTTTGTGACGACTCAGGGCGCTTACCTCTCCAAGGAGGGCGAAACG
>MVQR01000134.1 GCA_002067815.1 Syntrophus sp. PtaB.Bin001
ATGCTTGTCGACGGCGGCGGAGTGTACGGCGAAGGATTCGACATCGGCCGGTCCGTAGTCGCACCTTTTTTATGGCATGAAGGAATCGGGAAAATCGATGTCGTTGTCCTTACCCATGCCCACACTGATCATCTCGGCGGGCTCCCTTTCCTCCTCGAAAATTTCCGAGTCCGGGAAGTCTGGTCAAATGGGGAATCCGCCGATACAGTTTTGTATCGCCGTTTCCTGGAAATCATCCAAAGGAAGGGCATTAAACACCGAATCATAAAAGATCGGGAAAAGGAAATGCAGCTCGGCAGCATCGGAATCCGACTGTTTAATGCGGAAGAACCGGATTTCTCGGGAAAGAATCTGAATGAAAAATCGCTGATGATGCGAGTCACCTTGGGCAAGGTAAGCCTGTTGCTGCCGGGAGACATAGAGTCCGATAATGAAAGTTATCTTTTGAAAAACGGTTTTGACCTCCGCAGTCAGATACTTTTTGTTCCCCATCACGGGAGCCGCAAATCAAGCAGCGCGCCCTTTCTGAATGCCGTCAAACCGCAGATTGCCTTAATAAGCTGCGGAGCAGATAATACTTTTGGATTTCCCCATCAGGAATTACTTGAGCGTTATGAAGCGGCAGGGATAAAAATCTTCCGTACTGATTTACAAGGGGCGATTACGATATCTACGGACGGTCGGAATATCAGGACCGAGTCATACAAAAAAGTAAATCCTTGAATAATACTCCTTAGACCGCCTTGCCGACGGACTGCTCTACATACACCGGAAGGACATAATTTCATTGTCATTCAATCTGTTCTATGTTAAGCAACTAGGCTTCAAAAACAAGGCTGGGTAGTCAATCAAATGGAAGTCATTACGGCAGTCAAAGGTTTCAAGGACATTCTTCCCGAGGAAACGGGAAAGTGGCGTTTTGTGGAAAATACGGCCCGGGAGATTTTCTCCCGTTTCGGTTTCAGGGAAATCCGTCTTCCTATTATGGAAAAAACCGATCTTTTCAAGAGAGGTATCGGTGAATCCACCGATATCGTCGAAAAGGAAATGTACACTTTTCTCGACCGGGGAAACGAGTATCTGACGCTTCGCCCCGAAGCCACGGCATCAGTGATCCGGGCTTATCTGGAACACGCCCTCTATAATGCCGAAACGGTCACCCGTCTTTTCACCATCGGCCCCATGTTCCGCAGGGAGAGACCGCAGAAAGGCCGTTTTCGCCAGTTCCATCAGATTGATGTGGAATTGCTCGGTCTCGATGACCCCCGGGCCGATGCGGAAGTCATACTTATGCTCATGCAGTTCCTCAACGAAGTCGGCCTTAGCAATGTCAGCCTTGAATTGAATTCACTTGGATGCGCTGCGTGCCGGCCCACTTTCCGGAAAGCCATTACGGAATTCCTGAACGGCAAAGAAGACGGCCTGTGTGATGATTGTAAGCGGCGCCTGGTGTCCAATCCTCTCCGTGTTTTCGACTGCAAAGTCAAGGAATGCCAGGCAGTGATCATCGACGCCCCGCGCCTTTCCGAATTTATCTGTAGTGATTGCCGATCCCATTTCGAGAGAGTGACCTCGGCGCTCAAGGAGCTGGACATCCCCTATGAAATAAATACCGGCATGGTCCGCGGGCTGGATTATTATACCAAGACAGCCTTTGAAGTCACGACGGAGCATCTAGGATCCCAAAACGCAGTGGCCGGCGGCGGACGCTATGACCGGCTTGTCCGGGAGCTGGGAGGGCCGGATATACCGGGTATCGGGTTTGCCGTCGGTTTTGAACGCTTGATTTCCCTTCTGGATAAAGTTGATTCTTCTTCCGCGCAGCCGGACATCTTCGTTGCCGCTCTGGGAGAAGCCGCACAGAAGATAGCGTTTATCTTATCCAATCGGTTGAGATTAAAGGGTCTGCATGCCGAGCAGGATTTCTCCGCCAGGAGTCTGAAAAGTCAGATGAAGCGGGCAAACCGGTTGAACTGTTCCTACACGCTTATTCTGGGCGATAGAGAAATCGAAGAAAACAAGGCTGAATTCCGGAATATGGCCACCGGAACCCAGCAGACACTACCCCTGGACAATCTGGATGAACAGATCCTGAAACTTATAAAAGAGAGGTAAATCACCTTGTCGGATTTCATAACAATCAAAAAGAGGACACATTACTGCGGACAGCTAGGCAGCGAAGAAATTGGAAAAAGCGTCATTCTCATGGGCTGGGTGCACCGCCGCAGGGATCATGGCGGAGTCATTTTCGTCGATTTTCGTGATCGAGAAGGTTTCGTTCAGATCGTCTTCAACCCGGAACACGGCCCCGAAGCTCATCAAGAAGCCCACAAAATCCGCAGCGAGTACGTTCTGGCGGTCCGGGGAACAGTCTGCCGTCGTCCCGAGGGTATGATCAATCCCGACCTGAAGACGGGGACGATTGAAGTGATGGTCGAGGAACTGGAGATTCTCAATGAAGCGCAAACCCCTCCCTTCAGCCTCGATACCGACGCGGACATTTCGGAAAATGTCCGGCTGAAGTACCGCTATCTCGATCTGCGCAGACCACATCTCCAGAGGAACATCATACTGCGCAGCCGCGTGGCGGCGGAAACACGTCAGTATTTCCAGAAAGAGGGCTTCATCGAAATAGAAACTCCTTTCCTCACCAAGAGCACGCCCGAAGGGGCCCGGGATTATCTCGTTCCCAGCCGCATCAACAAAGGGACCTTTTATGCCCTGCCCCAATCACCGCAGATATTCAAACAGTTGCTGATGGTCTCCGGCTTCGACCGCTATTTCCAGATCGTCAAATGCTTCCGCGACGAAGACCTCCGTGCCGACCGGCAGCCTGAGTTCACCCAGATCGATGTGGAAATGTCCTTCATTACGGAGGATGACATCATCGGTATAATGGAAGGCCTGATGGCGCATCTTTTCGGCCGTTGCCTGAACAGGACGGTATCACTCCCCTTCCCGCGCCTTTCCTATGCGGAAGCCATCAGCCGATTCGGCAAGGACAATCCGGACGTGCGGTTCGGTCTTGAGCTCCGTGACCTGACCGATATCCTCACCGACTCAAAATTTACAGTCTTCCGTGAAGTGGCGGCCGGTGGGGGATTGATAAAGTCAATCCGCATTCCTGACGGTAAGCGTCTTTCCCGGAAGGATTTCGACGAGCTGCAGAATTTCGTCTCCATATACGGCGCCAAGGGTCTTGCCTGGGCCCGGGTCAATGCCGACGGATGGACATCGCCGATTTTCAAGTTCCTTACCGAGGACGAAGTCAACCGGATCAACTCCAGAATGGAGGCCGCCGAAGGTGATGCACTCGTTTTCGTCGCCGATACGCCGAACATAGTTCACGACTCGCTAGGGAACCTACGGTCTCATCTCGCCAAGAAGCTCAATTTGATTGATCCCGAGTTGTTTTCTTTTGTCTGGATCACCGAATTCCCCCTTATGGAATTCAGCGATACGGAAAAACGTTATGTATCCACCCATCACCCGTTCACATCCCCCGTCGCGGAAGATGTAAAGCATCTTCCCGGAGATCCCGGAAAAGTCAGGGCCAGGGCTTACGATCTCGTACTCAACGGTTCCGAGGTCGGAGGCGGAAGCATCAGAATTCACAGGAAAGAGGTCCAATCCCTGATTTTTGATGCCCTGGGGTTGGAGAAGGAAGAAGTTCGCAACAAGTTCGGTTTCCTTCTGGACGCCCTCGAATTCGGCACTCCGCCTCATGGGGGAATCGCCTTTGGTCTTGACCGGCTGATAATGATGATGACCGGAACTGAATCCATTCGCGACGTGATCGCCTTCCCCAAGACCCAGAAAGCCACCTGCCTGATGACAGACGCGCCATCACGGGTCAGCATCGAACAATTGATGGAATTGTCACTCAAAATTGTGTAGAGTTTCACCTATTGATGGCAATAGTAATGGCTTATTTTCGAATAAGCCGGGTAGGGTTGCCTATATCTGAAACTTACCATTCGGAGAGAGTAACATCATGGCAAAATGGAATGCTTATAAAAGGGTCTTGAACCACGAGCATACCCGATTTTGGCGCTTTAAGCTGCTGGATGTGGATGAACCTAATCTTCAGAAGGAAGTTTTTCCCTATGATGAAGTAAGCCGGATTGACTTCGATCATCGCATCATCCCTATTCAGCCGGCTGAAGAAATCTTCATCACCGATACGACTTTTCGGGACGGACAGCAGGCAAGGCCGCCATATACGATTTCACAGATCGTCGATCTATACCGGATGATGAGTCAACTTGGCGGAGAGAATGGGATTATTCGCCAAACGGAGTTTTTTCTTTACAGCAACCGGGACAAGGAAGCCGTTCGGCAGTGTCTGGAACTTGGCCTCCGATACCCGGAAATCACGGGCTGGATTCGGGCGTCCCAGGAAGATATCCCGCTGGTTAAAGAAGCGGGACTGAAAGAGACGGGGATTTTAACTTCCGTATCCGATTATCACATCTTCATGAAGCTGAACAGCAGACGGAGTAAGATTCTTGACGATTATCTGGGAGTCGTTAAGGAAATTCTGGATGCCGGCATTGTGCCCCGCTGTCATTTCGAAGATATTACCAGGGCGGACATCTATGGCTTCTGTATTCCCTATGCCATTGAGCTGATGAAGCTTCGTGAGGAAAGCGGCATCGATATAAAAATCCGTCTCTGCGATACCATGGGATACGGTGTTACCTATCAGGGAGCTTCATTGCCCCGCAGCGTCGATAAATTGGTGCGGGCCTTTATCGAAGATGCCGGCGTGCCCGGCCGTTTACTCGAATGGCATGGGCACAATGATTTTCACAAAGCCCTTATAAACGCCACAACCGCCTGGCTTTATGGCTGCAGCGCCGTCAACGCCACCCTCCTCGGGCTGGGAGAAAGAACGGGCAACTCTCCCATTGAAGGGCTGATCATGGAATATATCGCTCTCATGGGAAATGACAATGGGATCGATACGACGGTCATTACCGACATCGCGCAATATTTCAGGAACGAAATCGACTACAAGATTCCGGCTAACTACCCCTTTGTCGGTACGGATTTCAATGTTACCAGGGCCGGCGTTCATGCCGATGGTCTGATCAAGAACGAGGAAATCTACAACATCTTCAACACAACGAAAATTCTGAAACGTCCCATCGTTCCAATGATCACAGACAAATCTGGCAAAGCGGGCATCGCCTACTGGATAAATACCCATTTCGGGCTAACCGGCGATAATGCGGTAGATAAAAGACATCCGGGAATTTCCAGGATCAACAAATGGATCATGGACGAATACGAAGACGGGCGCGTGACCACCATTTCCACGGAAGAACTCGAAGCCCGGGTCCGGAAATATCTACCGGAACTCTTCATGTCCGATCTGGAAAGGATCAAATTCAAGGCTGCCGAGGCCGCCATCGTGGTGCTGCGCAAGATCGTCGACGACCCGGCTATGAAAACGATGGTACCCGAACTCCAGGAACCGGTTATGCAGCGATTCATCGAAGAATACCCATCAATTCAGTTTGCCTATGTGGTGGATATGAACGGTAAGAAAACTACCAAAAACATTACCAATGTAGTCGATCGGGCCAAATATGAAAACTACGGGGTGGGAACGGATCAGTCGGACCGCGAGTGGTTTATCAAGCCGCTGCGGACGGGAAAGCTCCATGTCACCGATTTTTACATCTCCAAGATGACCGGCGCCCTTTGCTTCACCGTTTCCGAGCCCATCACGGATGACAATGACGAAATGGTCGGGATCTTCGGTGTGGATATCCGGGTTGAAGATCTCGTCAAGGAACCGGAATACATTGCGGAAGCTACGCAGATCGCCCTGAAGGCGGAATACGACGCCAAATACAAGTCCGACCACTGGGTGTAATTGATTTCTTCAGATTAAATCGTAATCACCACTGCTCTTCGACAACCCACTGCTCGAAGGGCAGTTCTTTTTTTCGCGAGGCGGGGATCAACTCCCGAAGAAAACGGGAAGGACTGAGATTGGCAAATCCGGCCCACCGCGAATAATCAGACTGAGGATAACAGAGATAGAGATGATCCTTGGCCCTGGTGGTCGCCACATAAAATAGCCTGCGTTCTTCCTCTTCCCCGCCCGCTTCCTGAAGCGCCCGCTCCAGCGGGATCATGCCTTCGGCACACCCGATCAGCAGAACCACCGACCATTCCAATCCCTTTGCCTGGTGTACGGTGCTCAAAACGACCTTGTTCCCTTGACTATCATCTTCTGTTTCACTTCGCCCCTCGGCATCCATATTTGTCAGCAGTGACAGTTCACTGAGAAAATCTTCAAGGAATGAGAACTTGCCGGAAAACTCCGCAAGCTG
>MVQR01000135.1 GCA_002067815.1 Syntrophus sp. PtaB.Bin001
GGTCATGGTTACTGTTGCAGCAGTTGCCAAAAGTTGCCAGTTGCCATGCCATTTAACTGAAGAAGCTGCATTTCGAGCGACCAACAAAGTTGCAATGACTCAGGCTTATAAGAAATTTGGTGTACCCATCGGACAACGAATTTTTGTAAAAGAAAATTTTGAAGATAATTCCCTTGAAGAACTGCATTATCCTCTTGTCATTAAGCCTGTCGACGCACAAGGTCAGATCGGAACATCACTGATACAAGACCATACCCTTTTGAGAAAATCGATCGAGTTGGCATTAAAACACTCCCGGTCAAAGACCGTAGCTGTCGAAGAATTTATTGAAGGCCCGGAAATTGCGGCTGGAGCATGGCTGGAAAAGGGCAAACTTAATCTGATAGCAGTGACGGATCGTGTAACCTACAATCCCCCCCCGGCAATCGGTATCTCGTTACAGCATATTCTTCCAAGCAAAACTGCAGCAGATGCTTACCAAAATATTGCCGATATATTGTCCCGTGTGGCTAGAGCGTATGAAATAACTGACGGTCCGCTTCATGCACAACTCATCATGAGTCAGGACGGACCGCGCGTTATGGAGGTGGGATGTAGATTTGGCGGAGCAAACGAGGTTGATTTATATAAACATACGTTAGGTATAGATATTCTGGAAAAAACCCTGGATCTGGCTTTCGGCGATTTCCATCCCCTTAATTTTGATTTTCGACGTGATGGATTCCAATGTCACGGTCTAATCAATCTTGTTGTGGCACGAGAAGGCGTTCTAGCACGACATGAACCCTTGGATAGATATCTAGAAACAGGGAAAATTGTTGATGGCGGCTGGTATAAAAAAGATGGATTTGTTCAACGCAAAATCACGGATGCCTATGGTCGTATTGGCTGGTTTCTCGTCACGGGCAGACACAGGGAAAGTGTTCTTGAACAGGCGGCCGAAGTATATTCCCAGTTGCAAGTTTCAAGTTTGTCTGGTGAAAATTTAATATTTTGGCCTGATAATCAATATTTGAATCTGTGCGATAGATAAACCATGAAAAAGATAACTGCTGCAAGTCGACTTTGGATAAAATTTGCAATGCTATTTATTTCCGACAGCCCTTCAGGGGCACGTGCCCGAGGCATTTTATACGAACCTTACTTATTGGAACATGGAAAGAACTTAAAAATCGCTGCTCAAGCCTTCATTTACAACCCGAATAAACTAAGGGTCGGAAATAACGTATACATAGGATTCAATGCTTACTTGGGGGAAGGAGAAATCACACTCAAAGATGAAGTCCTTATAGGACCCTTTGTTTCGATAACGGCTTCAAACCATTTGATGAAAGAGCGATCTTTCCGCTTTGGCGGATTTGCGGAAGAACCTATCATAATTGGGAAAGGAACTTGGCTGGGCGCTCATACATGCGTAACTGCGGGGGTTAAGATTGGTGATGCCTGTCTTGTCGGTGCCGGGGCGATTGTCACCAAGTCATTTCCCGATGGTTTGATCATCGGCGGCGTACCTGCTAATGCGATAGGGGAAAATATTAATTGCGAACACTGATATTAACTCTATCAGGTAAAAGAATAAATTTATGAGAGATCAACTTCAATGAGCAATGAAGTAGATAAATTCAAAGAAGAATGTATACGGGAAATAACTGCTCAAGGGGCTGACAAGAGTCTTGCTGATATCTCTATGTTATGGAGACAAAAGGCCCGAGAGTTTAAGTATGGTTACCACTTTTCCTGGCTGGATCGTCCAATTATACAATATCCTCAGGATATTATTGCCATACAGGAGTTGATTTGGTCGACCAAACCGGACCTCATTATTGAAACCGGTATTGCCCATGGCGGATCATTAATATTGAGTGCGTCCATGCTGGCCATTCTGGACTATTGTGAGGCGGTTGAGGTAGGTGCAACACTTAACCCTTTTAAGACTCGGCGTCATGTTTTGGGAATTGATATTGATATACGCTCCCATAATCTTGCTGCCATTGAAGCTCACCCGATGTCGCACCTTATTGAAATGATACAGGGATCATCCATATCACCGGAAGTTGTAGAACGGGTTAAAGAAAAAGCGAAGAACTTCAAACGTGTCCTCGTCTGTCTTGATTCGAACCACACATATGAGCATGTATTAAACGAACTTGAAGTCTATGCACCACTGACTGGTATCGGTAGTTATTGTGTAGTGTTTGACACCTCCATCGAAGATATGCCGGACGATGCGTTTTCAGACCGTCCATGGGGCAAGGGTAACAACCCCAAAATTGCCGTTCGGGAGTATCTGCGCCGCTTGGAAGAAGAAGGTCGCACCGCTTCTGACGGCTCACCGCTCCATTTTGAAATAGACAAATTGATAGAGAATAAATTGATTATAACAGTAGCTCCGGAAGGCTATCTTAAAAGAGTCGATTAAAAATAACGAAAGAAACGGACAATTTTGAATGATATGCGATTTTCCATTTGTGTAATTGAACCTGCTGGTTACAAATATTCTCATTTTCTTTATGATCTTTGCAAGTATCTCTGTTTCAGTATTGAATCAGCTGGTCATGAATGCTGCATTCTAAGAAACAAAATGACAAACGATCGGACAAATATCATAGTAGGTGCCCACAACCAGACAGACCCAGCAATTGTTGACCAGATAAAGAAAGTGGGGCGTTACATCTTGCTGCAAACAGAAATTATCACTGGTGATTCTATCAATAACTGGTCGGTTCAAAAATGGTTTGCCGAGGTCTATCTGCCTTTAATGCGTAAAGCCGCTGCCGTATGGACAGGTGTACAAAAGAATATTGATGCTTTAAAGAAGCTTGATGTTCAAGCAGATAGGATACTTTGGGGATATCATCCGCTTATGGAGGAAATAAAGCACAAGCAGAATAAGGACATTGATTTTTTGTTTTGTGGATCCATCACACAGCATCGGAGAAAATTGCTCGATCAGTTAATTGATCGCGGCTGTAAAGTTGTGACCATGTTCGACGATGCCGCTATGTATCGCAACGATTTAATAGCGAGATCACGTGTAAATTTAGCACCAAATCAGGGGCCGGGCATGAATCACTTGGGCGGAGGTAGGGTTTTATACCTGGTAAACAATCGCTCCATCGTCGTTGTCGAACGCTGCCATGATCAGGCAATGTATGAGCAATGTTTCCCTTGGGCCGAGACAGAACATTGGGTGGAACTCTGTATGGAAACCCTTCACCGTCCCGATCTTGAACATGTTACGGAAGAATACTATGAGCGTTTTAAAAAAATGCCTATGGCTGATATGATTGCGCCCCTTTTGGATAAATTTCTTGCCGCAAATAAATCTTCTTTATCCAGCATCACTTATCCTGGTTGGAACGATCCGATGCAAATGGACACTGTTTTTGATGCGAAAAACGTTTTAAATTCGCAAGTTGAGCAGAAGAATTTACTAAAAAAAATGACCTCCATCATTATTCTTACGAATAATCGGTTGGATCAAACTAAAAAATGCCTCAAAAGCATCCACAAGCATACCCCGGAACCTCATGAGGTCATTTTTGTGGACAATGGTTCCACTGACGGGACGGTCAAATGGCTGCAAGGTCAGTTAAAGGAAAACAAAAACTACCGGTTGATTGAAAACAAAGAAAATGTTGGCGTGGCAAAAGGGCTGAATCAGGGCATTGCCCTATCTAAAGGTGAATTTATCCTGATCATGCACAATGATGTCCTGGTCAGCGATGGTTGGCTTTCCGGAATGCTGGATTGCATGAGCCATGCGCCCCTGGCTGGTATTGTCGGCCCCATGACGAACAATATCAGCGGTCCCCAGCAGATTGCTTATGGGGAGTATCAGTCTGTAAATTATCTGGATAAATATGCAGCAAGGTTTAAAGAAAAATACCGTTATCGACGAATTCCCTGCCGCAACTTAGATGGATTCTGCCTGTTGTTTAAACGCGCTCTGGCGGAAAAGATCGGTCTGTTTGATGAGCGCTTCGGCACTGGTCAGTTTGAAGACGAAGATTTCTGCTTAAGAGCCGCATTAAAAGATTATCGAAATTATATTGCTGGAGATGTTTTCATCCATCACGGAGGCAAAGGATTGGCTGGGAACAGAAATGTCCTCGACAAAAAGTGGACGCTAAGTATGGCAAGTCCGGAAGGCAAAAAGCTGGCGGTACTGAAGTCAATAGAATCGGCAAATGATTTTTATTCAAAAGGGGAAATCGATCAAGCTGTGAAAACACTCATCGATTGCATCAAACTGGCCCCGGACACCAAAGAAATCTATTATGAATTGGCCCGTATTTTTATTGAATCGAAGAAATTTTCCGAGGCGTGGGAAGTTGTTGGAACGATGCCTGACAGTGTAAAAAACGATTTGAAGGGTCTGGAATGCTCAGGTTACGCTAAGGAAGGTTTAGGACTTGATGACGAAGCGGCTGTCTATGCAGATAGAATATTGTCTCAAAAGGAAAACGACCCCGCAGCACTGAATCTCAAAGGAATTCTTGCTTATAAAAAAGATGACAAGGAAACGGCAGCAGATTATTTCCGGAAAGCCATGAACGCCGATCCGGGTTACGGAGAAGCTTACACCAACCTTGGCGTTCTCTGTTGGAGCCTGGATAAAAAAGATGAAGCTCTTGCGCATTTACGCAAAGGTTTTGTCCTTTCTCCATCTGTGCCGGACATCAACTCTCTTTATTATTCCGTTTTAGCTTCTTTGGGCATATTCAGTGACGCGGAAGCCGAGTTCCGGGAAGCCTATAGATTATATCCCTCCAATAAAAATCTTGCTTTTTTATATATTGATATTCTCATACAGCAGGGAAAATTCGATTCAGCAATGCGAAACATAGAGGATGTGCTGGATGTTTTTGGACTTGACGAAGGCACTCTTAATGCCGCCCTGGCCGTCCGTGAAAAAATCGGACCGCTCCAGCTTGAAAAGACGTCGAAGAAAGACAGTCTATCCCTTTGCATGATCGTGAAAAACGAAGAAAAGCACCTAATCAAATGTTTGAAAAGCGTACGAGATGTTGTGGATGAGATGATTGTCGTAGATACAGGCTCAACGGATAAGACCATTGATATTGCCAGGATTTTCGGCGCAAAGATTTTTGAATTTCCCTGGACGGGAGATTTTTCCGCAGCCCGTAATCATTCCCTAGATCAGGCTACCGGTGATTGGATTCTGATACTCGATGCGGATGAAGTCATCTCTGAATGTGATTTGAATGAATTGAAGGCATTAACCCACAAGCGTAATTCACAGCCTACAGCCTATTCCATAGTTACAAGAAATTATACAAGAAATGTGAGCGTCATCGGTTGGACTCCTAATCGCGGTCAATACCCGGAAGAAGCAGGGGCAGGATGGGCTGCAAGCGCTAAGGTTCGACTTTTTAAAAGAAGAAAAGATATCCGTTTCTCCAATCCGGTTCACGAACTATTGGAGGATTCATTGAAAAAAGCAAATATTCCCATTTCCCACTGCAATGTTGTTGTCCATCATTACGGGAAATTGAATATGGATCTGGATTCGGAAAAAGGCAAAGATTATTATTTACTTGGGAAAATGAAATATGAAAACGATCCGACAAATGTTAGATATATTAATGAATTGGCAAAGCAGGCCCATGTGCTCGGCAAATATGAAGAAGCCATTGATTTGTGGATAAAGCTCCTTTCACTCATAGAAGCCGATCCGCAATCACCGAGTTATAAGGAAATTAGACGTGTATCATACGGAGAACCGATCTCGGAAATATATATACAGCTCGCGTCAGCTTACTTGTTGCTTAATCGCTATGAGGAGGCAATAAAGGCCGCCCGCAAAACTATAGAGAACAAGGTAAAGCTCAAGGAATACGTTAATATTTACGCCCACTGTGAAATTATCGCCGGTTCATTGAGCAATGCATATGCAGCACTGGAAGAGCTCCTCGAAACAAATCCCGACTATTTACCTGCATTGTTTCTGAAAGCGGTTATTTTCCGTCTGGAAGGCAAAAAGGAAAAAGCTCAAGAATTATTTCAATTGTTGCAACAGAAGAACGTTCGGATAACTTCTCCTTTGAATAAAATCGCCAGACAACTCCTTGCTCATGAAAAGAAGGAGGAGGCCTTGCTAATCCTTAATGCGGCAATTGAAAACCAGATAAACGATGAAGAAACCGGAACCCTGCTTGAGGCTTTAGAAGAAAGACAAAGCAGGGCTTCATAATAAGATGTTATTCCACCACATTGCCACGTAGTCCCGCGGCAAGATTCAGATTGATCTTGATCAACATGTCCAGTTTCTCCGGTGACGGAAAGGCCATGACGTCA
>MVQR01000136.1 GCA_002067815.1 Syntrophus sp. PtaB.Bin001
GAATTAACGGAGCTTTTAAAGCTCTCCCGGTGGAATGGATTCTTCGGGAGCGGCTTCCAGCAATCTTCCCCGGTAAAGGTAACGCTCCAAAAAGCGGTGGAAAGGCGTCCATCCTGTCTCTTCATTGCGGAAATCATTCAGATATTCCTGGAAAGCGTTGACCTTGGCATCGAGGTCGTCCACATAATGGACCATCAGTGCTTCCAGCGTTTTGGGACGTTTGGGGGAACCATATTCCAGAATGCCGTGGTGGCTGAGAACCAGGTGCCGAAGTTCCATTGCCAGCGATTCGGGGAAGTCGGGAATGGCGGCTATTTTCTCATCTATCATTTCCACCCCGATTATAATATGGCCGATGAGTCTGCCCTCGTCGCTGTATTCAACCAGGCGGTCATAGGAAAATTCGTTGATCTTTCCAATATCGTGAAGGATTCCCCCTGTCAGGAGCAGATCCCGGTTTACTCCCGGATAATGAGACGCGATCTGGTCCAACAGGCGCGTCACGGAATGCGTATGTTCCAGTAATCCTCCCAGATAAATGTGGTGAAAACCTTTTGCAGCCGGCGCCCGTTTAAAACGTTCCGCAGTTTCCTTGTCGTCAAAAAAGGCTTTAAGCAGAGCCTTTAAAGATGGGGTTTCAATCCGTTCAATGTAGGATTGCAGGTCGCCAAACATGGATTCAACGTCCATTTTAGTGGTGGCCACATAATCGCTCAGGATAATGTCCGAATCATCGAGCGTTGTCAGCTCAAGAATTGAAAGCTGAAGGGAGTTTCTGAAACTTAGCGCTCGGGCGTTTATTTGAATTACATCCCCTTTTCTGAATCGCTTGTCCCACTCCAGGGCGTTATCCCAGATCTTGCCGTCGACCTGGCCCGTTTTGTCTTTCAGTCGAAGATTGAGATAAGGAGAGCCTTTCTGGGAAAAAGCCATATTCTTCTCTGCAACCAGAAATGAATCCAGAACTTTACCACCCGGTTGGATATCCTTGATGTAAAGATTTTTTGTTTTCAAAAGGTCACCAGTTTTTCCTTCGTATAAGACTTTATTGAATGGCATAACCGCGCCGTATCCTCATGCTTTTGCGATTATTTTTCCCGCAACAGTCGATGTTCCCCCGCACGGATGGTTAGTTTTGTCAAATCGAAATATTCCATAAGGGGGATGATGAATTTTCGTGACAAACCTGTCAGTTCCCTGAAATTGCTGGGCGTTGCCTTGCCTTCCTTTATCAGGAGGTTCTTGTAATTTTCCCGAAGATTCTGCAGGCTGTCGCGATGAAAATATAGATCTTCACTGATCTTAACCAGAATGCCTTCCCGCAGCATGACATCCATGACCTTACGAGCCGTTTCTTTTTTCCCGGCAAATTGTTCCATCACTTCCCTAATCGTCGGCGGGGTCAGTCCGGCTACAAGATAAAGCTGGTTCAAGGCCTCACGCAGTTCTGCCAAATCCTCCTGAAGATTGATCTGGTGTTCCGCTAAACGGATAATTTCCCGTTCCAAAGCGATCTTTTCCGTTTTGGCCAATGCTTGAACGGCTGATGAGAACAACCGTACCGGGACGTGACGACCCAAAGCGGATCGCAGTTCTTCTTTTAATGGTCCTTCCTTCAGAGGATATTTTTTATGATAGGATTTCAATTCCTGAAGAATTTGTTTTTGGAGACCCTGGTGGAATGAAGAGGAGACTACCGTAAAGTTCTCTTTTTCCAAAACGATGAGCAAGTGCCTGGAAATGAGGCCGTCCAGAACTTTCTTCAGCCCGGCTGATGGAAGGCCTGTTCGCATTACCAGAAGAGCGAGAGGTATCCCTTCTGGTCCGGCCCGTTCGATTATGGCTTTGATCCTTTCTTCTTCGCTGCCATGATGAAGCCGTTCAAAGGATTCCATGATCGCCTCATCATGCCGCTGGAGCTTGCGGGACAGCGGATCTATTATGAGCCCTCCGCCCAGTGTTGTAATTGGGGAGTAGCTGCGGATGACAAAATGATCTCCGGCCATGACGACAATCGGTTCCTCGGTAAGAAACTGGACATAGGTCTTTTCTCCGGGTTGGAGCTCTTCCCTGTCAAAGAGAAGAACTCTGGCCATTGTTTCGCTTGTTCCCGTATGAAGGCGTACCAAAGAGCGGTGTTTTATTTTTCTCTTGTCGGGAGGGAGATATTCCAGAAAGGTATCTATGCGCAGAGTGGCGGTCATGGTATCCGGATGAACAAGAACCTGGCCTCTCTCAATGTCCGTTTTTTCCAATCCCTGTAAGTTGATGGCGGTCCTTTGGCCTGCTTCTGCGGAAGTTACGGCGGAATTATGGACCTGGATACCCCGGACTTTTGCCGTTATCTTTCCCGGGAGTATCTGAACCGTATCAGCCACATTGACCCGGCCGGAGCGCAAAGTTCCGGTCACGACGGTTCCAAAGCCGCGGATCGTAAAGACTCGATCTACCGGAAGGCGAAAAATTCCTGTGTCCGTTTCCTCTTCAATGTCGGCGGCCACCTTTTCCACGGCGGCCAGAATTTCGTTCAGACCTTCTCCCTTAACGGCGGATACGGGGATCACAGGAGCGTTTTCAAGAAACGAACCCTTCAGAAAGTCGGCGATGTCTTCCCGGATGAGGTCCAGCCAGTCCCGATCAACGAGGTCAATCTTTGTTAAAGCGACAATACCCTTACGGATATTGAGCAGGGAACAGATTTGCAGATGCTCCCGAGTCTGAGGCATTACGCCTTCATCGGCGGCAATGACCATCATGACCATGTCGATGCCCGCCGCCCCGGCCACCATGTTTTTAACAAATCGTTCATGCCCCGGCACATCGACGATACCGCAGATTCGGCCATTGCTGAGACGAAGAGAGGCGAATCCCAACTCGATGGTGATGCCTCTTTCTTTCTCTTCCTTTAATCTGTCTGTATCCACACCGGTCAGCGCCTTGATAAGAGCTGTCTTTCCATGATCGACGTGTCCGGCCGTACCCAGAACAATATGCTTCATGAAATTGATTCCCTTGCTGTTTTTAGTGGAACATGATTGCTGTTGACTGTGGGAATTCCGAAGATATGGTCTCCGGTGAGCTCTCCTTTTAACAAAGTCCCGTTCATTTCACAATGGATAAAAGCACCCAACACCAAGGCACATATTTAAAAGAAACTCTTCCGGTCAACCACGATTTCAGGGACAAGAAAATAAAAGTAACCGCAATACGTAATATTGTCCTTCGTTGTTCATCCTTGATATAAAAATGTTTCTCAGGTAATAAGGGAAAATATTTAAAATTTAAGGAGATTCACTACAGAGTGTCGGAAGGAAAAAGAACAAAACTGTTTTACCACCTGAAAAAATGGCTCGAAAAGGCCGTTATGGATTACCGGATGATTGAAGAAGGAGATCGTGTCCTAGTCGGCGTCTCCGGCGGGGCGGACAGCATGGCTCTTTTGGATCTGCTCAATACCCCCATGGTATTTGTTCCTGAATTTTCCATAACCGCAGTTTATATTGATCCCGGTTTTGAATCGGATTCGATCGGTTATGACAGGCTGGAAAATTTCCTGAAGGATGGCGGATACAATTATGTAATGGAGAAGACGGATATCGGTCCATTGTCTCACAGCGATTACAACAAAAAGAATCCCTGTTTCCTTTGTTCGCGATTGCGAAGGAAGCGCATTTTCGAAATTGCCGGAGATAAAGGCTGCAACAAGATCGCCTTTGCTCACCATCAGGACGACATGATCGAAACTCTCCTCATCAATATGTTTTACGGGCGGGAGATCAGCACGATGATGCCGGACCAGCCGATTTTCGGCGGCAAGATGCACATTATCCGTCCATTAACTTTAATTAGGGAGGAACTGATCAAAAAATACAGTCGCGAACGGAATTTTCCGATTATCGAATCTTCCTGTCCAACCGGTTCCGTGTCCCGCAGGCGGTACATCAAGGACCTGTTGGATAAACTGGAGCAGGACAACAAGGATATCCGTGCAAACATTTTCAAGGCGATGAGTCATGTTAAGATGGACTATCTACCTGGGTTATCCCACTTGCGACAGCCGGTTCCCGGGGGAGATGAAATGGAGATGGCGGCTCGCATCGATGCGAATCGGCAATCATTCCTCCGTTAAGAAGAGAATGCATGGATGACAAAAGTTAAAAGGTGAAAATGAAGTGGCAAAAAAGGAAAAATCAGAAAAATTAATCTGTCAAAATAAGACGGCCCGTATCAACTTTTTTATCGAGGATACCTATGAAGCCGGCATCGTGCTGATGGGTACGGAAGTCAAAGCCCTGCGAGACGGCAAAGGTAATTTGAAAGACAGTTATGTCGCGGTTAAAAACGAAGAAATTTTTCTTTACGGAATGCATATCGGGCCCTATTCTCACGGAAATCGTCTGAACCACGAACCGGAGCGGGTGCGCAAGCTGCTCATGCATAAACGTGAAATCAAGAGACTTTATGGAAAATCGAGAGAGAAGGGATTTACTCTGATTCCATTGAAAGCTTATTTCAAGGACGGCCGAATCAAAGTGGAAATCGGCGTCGGCCGGGGCAAAAAACTATACGATAAAAGAGACGATATCAAGTTAAGAGAAGATCGCCGGGCCATGGAACGGGGCTTGCGAAGCCGCAGCCGGGAGCAATGAAAACGTACTGTCAATTAAGGTAATATGTAATAAATGAGCAACAGAATGCTTGACTTCAAGCTCAGGCATGGATAAACTATGATTGTTTCTGGAATATTTCGTTCATTGAAAAATTATTTATTGGGGGCGTCACGGTTTCGACGGGGATAGTTGAAGCTGTAGAAGCGTACCGAGGTTCCTACAGGCCTCGTTAAACAGGTAGGAAAACAATACTCGCAAACGACTACGAGTACGCTTTAGCCGCTTAGTCGGCTAACGTTCTTTCTGGTTTCGCCTGTCGGACCAGAAGGGGCGTCATTTCAGGCAGGATAGTCCTTACCTCCTCCTGTGGGGAAAAGGGCGAAATCCACACGGGATAGCAGACTGTAAAGCTTGCCTTTTAGCGTTACGGGCTGCGAATGCTAAAACAAAGGATACGTACGTAGAAACTGCAGTGGAATGTTTTCGGACGCGGGTTCGACTCCCGCCGCCTCCACCATTTAAAAAAGACAAACCCGTCTCTCTGGGGTCATTCTCCGGGGTGACGGGTTTTCTTTTTCCCCTTGTTTCTAAAGGGTTTGCGCCCGTTTCACATCTTTCCAAAGCACCTCTCCGCACCATCGATTCTCCCCATCCTCCCGCCTTTCTTTCTCTGTTTGGCCACTGATTCTCTGTTTTCTCCGGACCAAGTCCGAAGCTCGTCCGGAAAGCTACATCCTTGATTGATATGGGTTTGCGGCTGGTTGCCGTTTTGGGCGGTTGTCTTAGGTCATCGTTCGATGCCGCAACCGGACGTTTTTTTCGAAATCACCCGCTTCGCCCATGAAAAGAAGCGTGGTCAACTCCGGTTTCCTGCCCCCAAAGTAGAAAAGCCGACGCTGATGGTCGGCTCTCTGGGGCGGTCTCCGGTCCGGTCGTCAGTCGGTGGCGAAGCCGAACTGGCGGCGCTGCTCGGCCCAGTCCTCGGGAAAGGTCTGGGTCAGCTTGGCCAGCGATAACCCGTTTGGTTCCTCGCCGTTGATCAGGGCCTCGACGATGTCGGGGGCCAGGGTCGTTAGCTTGAGGATGCGGGCCACATACGAGCCATCGACGTCGAGGGTACGGGCAAGCTCGCTGATGGACTTGATCTGCCCGGATTCGAGGATGTCGGCCCAGGAAAAGGCCCTTGCCAGCGCCTGGAGGATGGCGGACTGCACCGGTTCCTGCGCTCCGGTGATTTCTCCATCCAGGGCCTGGGGAGCGATGACCGTCTTGCGGCCGCGCATGCGCCGGATCAACATCGGGATGTGGATCTGCAGGTTGCCGTTGTCGGCAACGGTAATGGTCGGCTTCATTTTCATCGGCTTGCCCTCCGTTCGGTGACTTCGCATGCCAGACCGGCCAGCTCGGCGATGAGCGTTGTCAGCCCGTTGGTGCGCAGCTCCATGTCGATTCCGGTCTCGCGGATCTCGACCTTATCCACCAGGAGGCGGATGAGCCGGTTTCGCTCCACCGGGAAAAGGTCTTCCCAGAAGCCTTCGACATTCTGGAAGGCCTCCGAGACATCCTGTTCCGTGATGCTGTTCCCCCGGTAGGCTCTGCATCGCTCGCTCACGTGCGTCAGTTGTTTCGAGAGCTCGACCGCCTGGCGGTTGACGGTCGTCAGCATCTC
>MVQR01000137.1 GCA_002067815.1 Syntrophus sp. PtaB.Bin001
CAAGGCAAAGGGACCTTTCCTGGATACGATGGTGGCCGCTTATATCCTGAACCCCGCCCGACGGGAATTCGATCTTTCCGCTGTAGTCCAGGACCATCTGCACCGCCAGGTTGAGCCGCTGCGGAAGCTGACCGGTAAAGGTTCCCAGGCACAGTCCCTTGCTTCTTTCCCCCTTGAGCGCCTTAGAGACTTTGCCTGCCGGCGGGTCGAAGCCATCCTGGAATTGGCTGTCGCTCTGGTCGGAAAAATGGAGTCCGCCGGACTGAAGGAACTGTTTGATTCCGTTGAAATGCCGCTGGTGGCAGTGCTGGCGGCAATGGAAGAAAAGGGTGTTCTACTGGATTTGAATCTGCTCAAAGAGATGTCTCAGGAATTGGAGCAGCTTCTTTATCTTTCGGAGGAGAAGATTTATTCTCTGGCCGGAGAAAGATTCAATATCGCCTCTCCCAAGCAGCTCCAGGCGATTCTTTTCGAGAAGCTGGGACTGCCCAGAGGGAAAAAAACCAAAGGCGGCTATTCTACCGATGTGGAGGTCTTGAGCAATCTAGCCTTGAATCATGAACTGCCCGCTGAGATTCTCTCTTACCGGAGCATGGCCAAGCTGAAATCCACTTACATCGATGCCTTGCCTTCACTGGTGAACCCGCAGACGGGACGGATCCATACATCGTATAATCAGGCTGTTGCCGCAACAGGCCGGCTCTCCAGCAGCAACCCCAATCTTCAGAACATTCCGATCCGCACCCTGGAAGGGAAGCGCATCCGACAGGCCTTTGTCGCCCCACCAGGATGGGTCATCGTTTCCGCCGATTATTCCCAGATCGAATTGCGTGTGCTGGCCCACCTTTCCGAGGACCCCGTCCTGGTCGATGCCTTTAATGCGGGAGAAGACATTCACAGCCGCACGGCCGCCGATGTCTTTGGCATATTTCCTGAAATGATCAACGAGGAAATGCGCCGTCAAGCCAAGGTCATCAATTTCGGCGTTCTTTACGGAATGAGCGCTTTCGGTCTGTCGCGGGAACTCGGGATTAATCAAAAACAGGCTCAGGCCTATATCGGCGGTTATTTTAAAAAATACAGCAGAGTGAAAGTTTATCTCGACGGTATTCTCGAACAGGCTCGAAAGTCCGGGTATGTTACTACTCTTCTTAATCGCCGCCGTTATATTCCGGAAATCAACAGCGGCAATCCGTCGGTACGGCAACTGGCTGAACGAATGGCCATCAATACTCCGATTCAAGGCACGGCGGCCGATCTAATCAAGATGGCCATGCTGAACATTACAGACCGCATCAAGGAAAACGGTATGAATTCAGCAATGATAATGCAGGTCCACGATGAGTTGGTTTTTGAAGCTCCTCGGGAAGAGCGGGATCTTCTTATTGATCTTGTTCGGCAAGAGATGGAAGGGGTGGTCGAACTGAAGGTCCCCTTGAAGGTGGACATTGCCGTCGGGCGCAACTGGGACGAAGCACACCGTTAGTAAATTTCTTCCGTGTGGTGCGATCCAGGTAACACTATAGAAGCAGGAGTGTCGATTTAATGAAGAAGTTAACGATTTTATTTTCCCTTTTATTGATGGTATTTTTTCTCCAGCCCTCAGAAATCATGGCACAGAAGGTTTCAAAAAAGAAAACGCCTGAAGTCAAATCTGCAGTTGTCAAGTCGACTCGCCATGCCCAAAAAACCGGTAAAAAAAATACGAAAACCGTTAGAAACAGTGTAAATCCGAAAAATCTCGGTCCGGACTTTCAGGCTGCCATATTGATGAATATGACTGATAGAAAAATTCTGTATGAGCAGAATGCAGACAAACAGATTCAGCCTGCGTCTCTAACCAAGGTGCTTTCCCTTTTTTTGACGTACGAGGCCATGTCTCAGGGCAAGGTCCACTGGCTGGATCCCGTTGTCGTCAGTCAAACGGCCCGGCAGGCGGACGGATCAAGGATGTTTATCGAAGCTGGGGAAACGATACCCCTGGAAATTCTCATCAAAGGAATGACGGTCATCTCGGCGAATGATGCTTCCGTAGCCGTAGCTGAGCATGTCGGGGGGAGTGTAGAACACTTTGTCGAAATGATGAACCGCAAGGTCGTCGAATTGGGTATGACGCGAAGCTCCTTTCGGAATCCCAACGGTCTGCCTGCGGACGGACAATATACCACGGCCAGGGATATGCTGATCTTATCAGATGCCTATCTCCGGCGCTTTCCCGGGTCGCTGGCTCTTCACTCAATGCAGTATTACACGTACAAACGAATCACGCAGCATAACTGCAATGCCTTGCTTAAGAAGTATCCCGATGTCGATGGTCTGAAAAGCGGTTTTGTGAGGGCTGCGGGATATCATCTCATAGCCACGGCCCGGAGGGGAAATACCCGCCTCATTGCGATAGTGATGGGGGCGAGGACTCCCGATATCCGGGTGCGGGAAAGCAGGAGACTGCTGGATGCCGGATTCCAGATTCTTCAGGAAAACAGAAATAGTGCTTCCTTGAGCTGCCCGGGGAACTTCCGCGGCGGTTCTATTGATAAATCAAATACTTCCATTGCTATGTGCGGTAATTGAACATTTACTGTGCTAATATTGCACGGTTAGTAACTACTCGAATATTATTAATAAAAGTATATTCGCAAACAATAGGAAAGCAATTATCGCACTTTTTATCTCTTAAACACTTCGGATTTAGAACAATTTTATTTTCCCTTCAAACTTTTATTAATTGCATCAGTTGGTAATAGTTTTATAACTTACTGATAATATTAAAATTAAATTTTAGCAGGGTAATAACGGCGTTATTGGAAATTATTAATTTTAGATTGGTATCTATTTTGCTACTCGTAAAACAATCGATTGATGTTACTTGTCAGGTGTGTTGAAGTGCTGTTCTCAATGTTAAAGCAACTGTGAGTTATTTTAGAAATGGAATTTGTTTTAGGTTGTTGATTCAGTTCTCATGAGTAGGGAGGGTATAAAAGAAGAATCGCAGAATGTGGAAAGTCGAAGTGGGTTATTCGGCGATCAGGATCGGAACAATACCCTAAGCGAGTACGAATTTTTTCTTCCGGAAGTCGAGCAGTCCGGGGAACACCTGTCTGAAGTTTCATCTTCGGAAGCAATAAAGCATGAAGAGGAACAGAAAAGCGAGTTAGCTGATTTTTTTCTTCCTCACGAGTAGTTTCATATTTTCAATAGAGCGGTGAATGGCTGTTTCTTCCCCTCCTTTCCCATTCTCTGCTCTACTCTCATGATCTGAGGGGGACCAGTGCGGGTTTCTCCCAGTCTAAATAGCGGTGGATGGTTTTTGGCTCCCTCCTTTTCCATCCACCCTTATTTTTTTATCCTCATAATACATTCCTAATGCAACAGCATTATTTCTTAGCAACACTTCTTGACTACAACCCGATATTCTTTGTAGAGTACTTCGTTTTTATGGCTATCATTAAAATCAACAGGGGAGTAGAGCTAGGTGACAAATCAAAAGGATGCAGAAACAAAATCCGATTTCTTGCCGTCAGCCTCAGAGACGAAAAATGCTACAGAAGAACCGGCTCGTGACGAACCGCCAGCGGATGAAACGATCCTTCTTGTCGATGATGATGAAATCAACATCGAAGTTATGAGAGACATGTTGGAGATGTTGGGCTACCAGGTAATCCTGGCTAGAAACGGATCGGAAGCGCTCGATATCTACAGGAATAAAGAAAAAGATATCAGTCTGGTCGTCTTGGATATGATAATGCCCGATATGACGGGTGGAGATGTTTTCGACCGTCTGAAAGAAATCAATACCGGTGTGCGCGTCATTCTTTCCACCGGCTGCAGCCTGACCGGACAGGTTTCGGACATAATGAATCGAGGTTGCCGGGGATTTATTCAGAAACCTTTTCAAATCGAAGAATTGTTTAAGAAGATTCGGTACGCTTTAGACGAAGAGTGATTTATTCCATTCGCTGAAGCACTAAAACAGACCGGGTCGGTAGATATAGGGTGATATAGTGGAGCATTTCGCCGCCGGGAGATGTGGCTGAATGAGTGAAGTAGGTCTGGCCTGGTTGTATGCGTCCGTGACCGCCGAATTCAACAGAATCACTGTTTAAAATCAGATGATATTTACCTGGTTGTAAATACACAGGATAGTCGGTGAAGGACTGGTTTGGGTGAAAACAGAAAAGAAAAATCAATCCGGCCCGCTGAAAAACAAGAAGCAGATTTTCCTGATTTTCCATAATCATATGTGGCCCTGGGGCATCTAGCAGGCCATAGTCTGCTGCAAGCCGCATCATCGCCTTGTCAAACTCAGCCAGAAAACGATAACGCAGGTTGGTGTCATCCCGGAGGTGCCACTGACGGCGTGCGTACTTGTAAGACCAGTTGTTTCCGGCGCGGGGGAAGTCGATCCATTCGGGATGGCCGAACTCGTTGCCCATGAAGTTCAGGTATCCGTTGCCTGCAGTGGCCAGAGTGACCAGGCGGATCATTTTGTGAAGTGCAATACCTCTATCTACGCGGAGATTGGATTCAAAAATGTTCATATGGGTGTACATGTCTGCATCGATAAGCCGGAAGATAAGCGTCTTGTCACCCACAATGGCCTGATCATGTGATTCCGCATAACCAATTGTTTTTTCGTCAGACCGTCGATTGGTGAGCTCATAATAGAGATGGCCCATGGGCCATTTTTCATCAGATGTTTCCTTCAAAAGTTTAATCCAGTAATCTGGTACGCCCATGGCAAGCCGGTAATCGAAGCCGAATCCTCCTTCTTCGCTTGAGGCGGCCAGTCCCGGCATGCCGCTGACATCCTCCGCAATGGTGATTGCATCCGGACGCAGTGTGTGAATTACTTTATTGGCCAGTGCAAGGTATACCAAGGCATCTTCATCTACATTGTTTCCGAAATAATCTGCATATTCGGTAAAGTTTTTCCCCAGTCCATGGTCGAAATAGAGCATGCTGGTCACGCCGTCGAAACGGAATCCATCAAAACGGTACTCATCCAGCCAAAAACGGCAGTTCGAAAGAAGAAAATGAAGTACTTCCGGCTTGCCATAATCAAAGCAGCGGGAATCCCAGGCGACATGATTTCCGCGAGGACCGTCGTGAAAATACTGATAAAGGGTTCCGTCAAAGCGACTGATTCCCTCCTGTTCATTTCTGACGGCATGAGAGTGAACGATGTCCATGATCACTGCAAGTCCAGCTTCATGGGCGTCATCGATAAGTGCTTTCAGTTCTTCCGGGGTGCCGAAACGTGACGAGGCAGCAAAAAAACTGGACACATGATAGCCCAGTGACCCGTAATAGGGATGTTCCTGAATTGCCATAAGCTGAAGGGTATTATACCCTGCATCGATTATGCGAGGCAGGATCTTTTCCCTGAATTCCTCGTATGTTCCAACTTTTTCCTCAGACTGAGCCATGCCGATATGGGCTTCATAAATCCGTGGAGCTTCGGGCAAACGGCGGAAATAGGAATGTCGCCAGGAATAAGGACGTTCCGGTTCCCATACTTGCGCAGCGAAGAGCTTGGTATGTGGATCTTGAACGGCGCGCCGAACATAAGCGGGAATCCGCTCACCGCAACCGCCCGGCCAGCGGATTAAAAGTTTATATAATTGGCCTGATTTCAGCTTTTCAGGGGGGAGACGCACTTCCCAGTTTCCGGTGTTCCCGGTTTTCTGCAGCATAAAATCTTTGTTTTCACTCCAGTCATTGAAATCGCCGATCAGGGAAATGGTCGTGGCGTTCGGGGCCCATTCACGAAAAACCCATTCATTGTCTTTACGATGAAGGCCGAAATATTCATGTCCCGATGCGAAGTCAGCCAGCTCCATGCGGCCTTCTGTGAGACGGTGCTCCATGTTCCGGACTTTTTCAAGCCGGCGTCGGATTATTGGAAGGTAGGGATATAAATAAGGATCTTTCATAGAATATACGGATTTGTTCCTAGGACCTGGTTACAGAAAATTACTTCTAGTGCTAGACTTTAGAGGAAGGAACAAGCGATGTCAATACTCAAAAGAGATCCATGCTTGCGGAGACTATTCAGTTACAGGCCTGCCGCCGCAGGTTTTTAACCGGCTGTGTGCATGGCGGAGGATTTCTTCTGTCGTTTGCCAGTCAATGCATGGGTCCGTAATGGATACACCGTATTCCAACAGGGAAAGGTCATTAGGAATCGGCTGGTTACCCGCCTTCAGATTGCTTTCAATCATCACCCCGGAAATATTTCCCTGA
>MVQR01000138.1 GCA_002067815.1 Syntrophus sp. PtaB.Bin001
CTTGAGATCCTCTTTCATGCCAAGCAGAGCCTGCTCCACTTGCTCAACCAGCCCGAAAAGGTTGATCTGGCACCGCCCGCAGGTCGGACAGGATATGATATCGGGCCCTACCCTGCGCAAATCAAGGGCGCGGAGAATTCCGTAAGCCAGCCCGATTTCGGAAACGGGATTGCCTGTAACCGAAACGCGGATGGTATCGCCAATACCTTCATGAAGAAGAAGACCTATGCCAATCGATGATTTTATTGCCGAGTTTACGAGAGTTCCCGCTTCAGTAACGCCAAGGTGGAGCGGATAATCAGTTTTCTCCGCAACAATTCGGTAAGCTTCGATCATGGCTGGAACATTTGATGATTTGAGCGACAACTTGATTCGATCAAAACCGAGATCTTCAACGAGGGCAAGATTGTTCAAGGCGCTTTCCGCCAGGGCCTCGGCAGTAGGTCCGCCATATTTTTCGTACAGTTTCTTTTCCAGCGAGCCAGCATTGATGCCTATCCGGATAGCAGTATTATGCTCATTGGCGGCCTTGACAACTTCCTTAATTTTCTGTTTTCCAATATTGCCCGGATTGATCCGGATTCCATCGACATCCTGCTCGATAGCCATCAGCGCATAGCGATGATTGAAATGGATATCGGCAATCAGAGGAATGTTAATATTTTTTTTAATTTCTCCCAGTACCGAAGCTGCTTCTTGATCCGGCACAGCCACCCTGACAATTTCACAGCCTGCCTTTTCGAGGGCGAATATCTGAGCCAGCGTCTCCGGCACGTTGCGCGTATCCGTACAGGTCATAGATTGGACAACAACCGGTGCTTCTCCCCCAACCAGAGCATTACCGACCCAAACCCCCTTTGTCTTTCTTCTTTTAACAGTTGTATTCAATGGAATTCCTTGCACTTGTTCGATTTGTTCTTCGTATAGCACAAAGATACGGGCACCTTCAATGAGGAATATCCGGCAAAACATTCATATTCCAGACAGAAAATATTATTGATGAAGCAAGGCAGAGACCGGCAATGCTCTCTGAACGGAAAGCAGAATTCTTATTGGGATAGATTTTAAGATTGTTATGAAATTGAAAAATAAGGAATATTGCTAATAT
Organism: Syntrophus sp. PtaB.Bin001; assembly: GCA_002067815.1. Taxonomy (GTDB): domain Bacteria; phylum Desulfobacterota; class Syntrophia; order Syntrophales; family Syntrophaceae; genus Syntrophus. Next base: position 1,109 of record MVQR01000138.1, read on the forward strand.
TTTCCAACAGATAAGATAACCTGTGACTCAGATGGAAGGAATCCGGACATTTCCCATAAATCCTCATCACGAGGCTGGAAAATGTCCGTTTTTCTGCAAAATTAATCCATTAACCCCGCCAGCAGTGGAGGCAAAGCTGATCCTCCGGAAGACCAATGGCTTCGATCATGGAATCAATATTCAGGTATTTTAAAGTCGTCACGTTCAGGTCGTTGCGTATCCACTCGACCATTCGCGCATATTCCGCCGAACGGCAATCCAGATACGGCGTTATATCGACGGACTCCTTTCCCTCGATGGCCTGGATAGCACGTCTGGCCGCCAATTCCGACGGCGATCTCGTCGAGGACCCGTAAAGGCAGGTAAACATCAATGGAGGACAGGCTGCCCGGATATGAATCTCACGAGCGCCATTTTCCCAAAGCTTTTTGATAGTGTAATTTTTCAATTGGGTTCCTCTGACGATGGAATCGTCACAGACAATCATCCTACTGTCTTTGATGATGTCATGGACGGCGCTGAGTTTCATTGTCGCCACAAGATCACGGATATCCTGGGAAGGGGGCGTATAGCTCCGCCCATAGCCGGGGGTATATTTGACCAGGGGGCGTTTATAGGGAATTCTAGATTCCGCGGCATATCCAAGTGCATGGCCGACACCTGAATCGGGAATACCGCAAACCAGATCAGCAGCAACATGATCCTGTCTAGCAATTGCTCTGCCACACCTTTCCCGGGTCTTCTCCACCGATATTCCTTCATAGGAAGAGGAAGGATAGCCGGTGTAGATCCATAGAAAGGCACAAACCTTTCTTTCTTTATTTTCCGGGCGCACAGTTTTGTATTCATCAGCAGTGATCAGAACGATTTCTCCGGGACCGATGAATCTAACCAGTTCATAACCCAGATTGGGAAAAGAGCTGGATTCGGTCGCGACGGCATATCCTCCACATGCCTTTTCCCTGCCCATTGCAAGGGGAAAACGGCCATATTTGTCTCTCGCGGCATAAAGTCCTTCATCGGTCAAAATCAGGACGCAGATTGATCCTTCAATCGCTTCCTGCATCCGCACGATGCCTTCAACAATACTCGCTCCCCGACTGATGAGTTTGGCCACCAGTTCGACGGTATTTACGGAACCACCCGTTATTTCACTGAAAGAGGTACCCTCCTGAAGCAGTTCATGAGTAAGCCGATCCTTATTGGTTACCAGGCCCGATGCGGCAATTGCAAAAGTACCGAATTTGGAACGGATGATCAGCGGTTGCGGCGAATCATCATCGATTGCACCGATTCCCGCCATTCCATTCATCTGCCGATAATGATCGACAAATTTTGATTTGAACTGCGTCTGACTGATACTGTGAATGGCCTGTTGAAATCTGTTTTCTACATATACGGCCAGGCCGCCGTTTTCCGTCCCTAGATGGGAATGATAGTCCGTCCCATAAAAAAGGGATTTTATGCAATTTTCTTTTGAAACTACTCCGAATAAACCGCCCATGAGATAAATACCTACAACCTTTTACATTTATACAAGTTTAATCTTTTGTAAAACCGTCATGTCAGGCGTTTCAGCGCTTCTCCGATTCTATTCAGGCCCTCTGTGATAAGATCCATAGACGTGGCATATGAAATTCTTATATAGTTGTCATCTCCAAAGGCAACTCCCGGAACGACGGCCACTTCGGACTCTTCAAGGAGATATTCCGCCAGCGTTGCGGAATTCTGAATCTTCTTGTCTCCATAGCTTAATCCATACAGCGAAGACACGTTGGGAAAAACATAAAACGCCCCTTGAGGCCTAGGACAGGATATACCATCAATAGCATTAAGGGTGGACACTATGTAATCCCGCCTGTTCTGAAATTCCGCCACCATTCGGGCGATGATGGTCTGATCTCCCATCAGAGCCTCAACAGCGGCTTTCTGCGATATAGAAGTCGGATTGGAAGTGCTCTGGCTTTGGATCTTTCCAATCGCTGCTATCAACGGCTCCGGTCCGGCGGCGTATCCGATTCTCCAGCCGGTCATGGCATAGGCCTTGGAAACGCCGTTGACCACGACAGTAAGATTTTTCACCGCGGGATTCACGGCGGCCATGTTCCAGAAAGGAAAATCGTCATACAGAATTTTCTCATAAATATCGTCGGAAACCACAATCAAGTTATGTCGTAGTACGACTTCGGCGAGCGCGGCAAGTTCATCTTTTGAATACACGGCACCGGTTGGATTGGAGGGGCTATTGACAATTATTGCCTTGGTCTTATCCGTCACGGCTGCCTCCAGTTCATCCGCCGTCATCTTGAAGCCGTTCTTTTCCAGTGTTTTCACAATCACTGGTCGGGCACCGGTAAGAATAACGATGTCCGGATAGGAAACCCAGTAAGGCGCCGGAACAATAACCTCATCACCTTCCTCGAATAAGGCCTGAGCAAGATTGAAAATAGTATGCTTTGCCCCACAGGAAACGACTATCTCCGAACGTTTATAGGACAATTGATTGTCGAGCTCTAGTTTCCGGATAATTGCATCCTTGAGTTCGTCGATTCCTCCCACAGCCGTATACCGCGTGAAGTTAGTTTCCACTGCTTGGATGGCTGCCGCCTTGATATTGTCCGGTGTATTGAAATCCGGTTCTCCAACGCCGAAATCGATGACATCACGACCCTGTGCTCGCAAGGTAGCGGCCTTTGTTGTAATGACAAGTGTAGGAGACGGTTTGATTAAAGATACTCTCGAAGCCAGCTTCATCATATTACCTTGCCCTTATTCATCTGGGGAAATTTTTCCTGCATTTTTCTATAGACGATTTCCGGGATCAGCCCCTTTGGAGATGCACCCAGGCGGGCCACCTCTTTAATTATTGTCGAGCTGGTATAAAACCACTTGTAGCCGGTCATTAAAAACACAGTTTCCACATTGCGGTTAATGCGGCGATTCATCAATGCCATCTGAAACTCATATTCAAACTCGGACATTGCCCTCAATCCCCGAAGAATGGTGTTTGCACCGGCACTGCGTACATAATCGACAAGCAGACCGTCATAGCTGTCTACTCGGACGCCTTTTTTGCCGCCGAGTGCTTCCTGAATCATCTCGACTCTCTCCTCCACGGTAAAGAGCGAAGATTTTGTCGAATTGTAGGCAATAAGGACGATAAGTTCGTCGAACATCGACAAACCTCTTTTGATAATATCGAGATGACCATTGGTAATAGGATCGAAAGAACCGGGATAAACAGCAATCTTCTTCATTATCATCCTCTTTCTTATTGTCTTGAATGTCTCAAAAAAGACAGGAGTGTATCCCCATATCTTCTTGAGTCTTCCAACTCAAAAGCCGTGTCCGTCCTGAGCTTCAGGGGTTCAGATACGACATGTTGCAAAATCAGTTTTCCGTCTCCCGCCAAAATCGATGAATAGACCTTAAGCAAACCTAGTGTATTGTCGATCAAACCCATTCTGTAGGGCGGATCGGCAAAAATCAGGTCAAAACTCGCACCTTCTTGAGCCAGACACATAATGGCTTTTTCAGCGTCCATGTGAACGATCCTGTAACGCCCCTGAAATCCAAACTCATCAAGATTTTTCTTTATGGACTTTACAAGAAGATTTATTTTTTCAACAAATACTACCTGCTTTGCCCCCCGGCTCAGCGCTTCCATTCCGACGTTTCCGGTACCGGCGTAAAGATCAAGGAACATCAGACCATCAACAGATGCAAGGATATTGAACAATGCTTCCTTTATTCGATCCGCAGTCGGCCGGACAGCATATCCGGGAGGGACGGCAATACGTCGTCCCTTCGCCTGTCCCCCGATAATTCTCATAGATAATCCCGGATCAGGACCTCGGCGATTTGAACGGCGTTCAAGGCAGCGCCCTTGCGGATATTATCCGCAACGATCCACATATTTATCCCGTTGGGGATCGACTCGTCTTCCCGAATCCGGCCGACAAGGGTGTCATCCTGCCCTGCGGCATTTATAGCCAAGGGATAGGCTTTTTCTGCAGGATTGTCGACTACTCTAACTCCGGGCGCACCTGTCAGAAGCTTTCTGACCTCGTCTGCGGTGATCTTTTTCTCCGTTTCAATATTTACTGACTCGGAATGGCCGTAGAAGACGGGAACACGGACCGTCGTGGCAGTTACCGCAACTGATTGATCATTAAATATCTTCTTTGTTTCGTTGACCATCTTCATTTCTTCTTTAGTATAACCGTTATCGAGAAAAACATCGATTTGAGGCAGGCAGTTAAAGGCAATCTGATGGGGATACACCTGCACCTGAACTTCCTGAAAATTCATCAGTGCCCGGGTCTGGTCCGCGAGCTCTTTAATCGCCTTCTTTCCCGTCCCCGAAACAGCCTGATAGGTGGAAACCACGATCCGTTTAATGCGTGCGACGTCATGAATCGGCTTGAGTGCTACGACCATCTGGATCGTTGAACAGTTTGGGTTGGCAATAATGCCCTGCTTGCGATATTGGGCAATGGCCTCGGGATTGACTTCAGGAACGACCAGAGGAACATCAGGCGCCATCCTAAAAGCGCTTGTATTATCGATAACGACGCATCCAGCAGCCGCGGCTATGGGCGCATAACGCTCACTGACGCTGCCTCCCGCAGAAAAAAGTCCGATCTGCATCCCCGCAAAGGAATCTTCATTGAGCACCTTAACCGGTACTGGCTTACCGTGAAAATCAATTTCCACCCCCAAAGACCGTTCCGATGCCAAAAGTGTCAGTTCCCGAACAGGGAAATTGCGTTCCTCCAATACTTTGATCATTTCATTGCCAACTGCGCCGGTTGCACCGACTACGGCTACATTATACGAGCTCATTTACTCTTTTCTCCTTATTTCAAACATTCTTGCAATTTTTCGGCGATTTAGATCTCTTCTGCCGGTGCGAGGTACAAGGCTCATCGGCACCGCGGCAAAGAGCAACATATTTTTTAAAAAAAATTATTCTTCATTCCTGTCAGCCGGAATTCGGCTGGTTCTGAATCGGGGGACGCGACCCGCGATAACGCTCCCAGAGTCTTATAAGGAACCACACCGGACCGGAAAGGGCGTAACCCAGCATAACTGCAAAAAGCATTATCTGAGGCTCAGCT